>DATGQR010000587.1:0-9065 GCA_035304105.1 Thermomicrobiales bacterium
AGCCGCCAAGTATAGAGGTTCGGGCCGGGTACAATGTGTCCGTACACCGTCGCGCCGCAGGAAAGGACATCCTGGATGCCCGCCACTCTCGTTCACATGACGCTCGCCAGCGAGCGGGTCGACGCCTCGATGCATTTCTACCGCAGCGTCTTCGGGCAGGAGTTCGTGCCGGTCCGTCTCGGGGACGTGACGCTCTACCGCGGCAGCATCGCCGGCATGGGCATGGTCATCTGCCCCTCGGGCATGGCCGCCGTGCATGCCAACCGCAGCCGCCACCAGCTACAGTTTCAGGTCGAAAATGTAGAACAATTGATCGAGCGTTGCGAAGCCGCCGGCGGAAAGGTGCATACGCCGCTGATGGATCACAACGGCCGCGACTACGCCGTCGTCTGCGATCCGGACAACAACACCATCGAATTCGTCGGCTACCCCAGGGAGGATGCGTAAGCCAATGTGTGGTCGCTTCGCGGTGATCCGCCAGCTCGAAGAACTCGCCCGCCTGTTCGAGGCGGGGTTGATTCGCATGGAGGGCGATTTCGCCCCCAACTACAACGTCGCGCCCTCGACGATCATCCCGGCCGTGATTGAGGAGGACGGCCAGAGGGTGATCGTCGGCCTCTACTGGGGCTTCACCCCCAGTTGGGCGAAGGCGCGCAAGGACGGCCCGCGGCCGATCAACGCCCGCAAGGAAACGGTCGCCACCAGCGGCATGTTCCGCAACGCCTTCCGCCGGCGCCGGGCGATCATCCCGGCCGACGGCTTCTTCGAGTGGAAGGCCGAGGGCACCGGCAAGCAACCCTTCTTCATCCACCGCGCCGACGGCGATGTGATGGCCTTCGCTGGCATCTGGGAGCGCTGGCAGGACCCGACCGGCGAGCTGGAGACGCCGCTTGACTCCTGCGCGATCATCACCACCAACGCCAACGACGAGATGGCCCAACTGCACGACCGCATGCCGGTCATTCTGGAGCCGGAGGAGTGGGATCGCTGGCTGGACGCCGAACTCACCGACGCCGAAGCGCTGGCCGACCTGCTCGACCCGGCCGAGGATCACGTCATCGCTTACCACCCGGTGACCCCGGACGTCGGCAACGTCCGCAACAACCGCCCGGACCTGATCGAGCCGCTGGAGCAGACGCGCTTCTTCTAGATCGCGTCCCCCGGTAGGGGCGACCGGATTTATCGCCCTCGGAGGGTAGCGCCACGCTGCGAGAGTGCCCGCGTCCAGGCTTGAGCCACTTCCCTGGCTTCCGGAATCCGGGACTCAAGCATGACTCGCACAGCGCGGGCGCTCGACGAAGCGGCTACTGTGGCATAACGAGCGATCCATTACACTTATGGAGCGTGACAACCGGTTGGTTGGAGTTGATGAAGGATCGCATGGCCGCGGAACCGAGCTACAACGGGCACGAATCGGAGCAGCAGCTCTCGGACGCCGTCCGGGCGCAGTTGCACCAGCTGCGCCACGAGCCGGGCACTCTGCTGGAGCGCCTCGAATCGTTCGTCTCCTATGAGATCGGTCGCCGTATCGCCATGGGGCAGCTTGGCGTCACCGACGTCCAGCGCGACGAGGTGGTCGACCATGCCTTCGCCTCGGCGCTGACGCGCCTGCAGGAGGGCGTCCCGATTCGCGATCTCCACACCTATCTGCGCTCGCGCGCCCAGGACACAATCCGCCGCGAGGTGCGCCGGGTCGCCAACGAGCGCGTGCGGCTCGTCTCGCTCGACCAGATCGTCTACAACGAGGGCGACGATGGCGAGCAGGTGACCCTGGCCGACATCATCCCCGACACCGAGTCGCGCACTCTGGAGGATGCCTCGATCGATGCCGAGACCTTTGGCTACCTGATGGAGTCGCTGGCCGGCCTGCCGGACCGTTGGCGGACGATCTTCCTCCAGCGCACGATCCACGGCCAGAACGTCTTCGCCATCGCCGAGGAGCACGAGATTCCGGTCGACGAGGTCCGCCGCATTGTCGTGCGCAGCCGCGACTACCTCCGCGATCAGATGGAGAACGTCCATTTCGCCCTCGACGAGGACGACTTCTAGCGCCCCCGGGCCCCATCGCTGACAAGCAAGTCTGAGGGACGACGCGCAGACTTCGCGTGTCCTGTGGGCGATCCCTACTGGACCGCGGCCCGGTAGACCTCCAGCGTCTTTTCGGCGGCTCGCTCCCAGCTGAATTCCATCGCGCGGGCCGCGCCGGCGCGTGAAGCCTGCTCCCAGCGGAACGAGTCCTCCAGGATGGTCGAGAGCGCTTCCGCCCAGCCCTCGGCGTCGTCTTGGGGCGGCACGATCGCCGCCGTCCCGGTGACCTCCGCGAGCGCCCCGTAGCCCGAGGAGATCACCGGCGTCCCGCAGGCCATCGCCTCTAGCGCCGGAAAGCCGAAGCCCTCCGCCTGGCTGGGCATCGCCAGCGCCACCGCGCCGGCCAGCAAGCGGCGGATCTCCTGATCGCTGGCGTTGCGCAGCCAGGTCACGCCCGGCGTCGTCCGCAGGCGGTGCTGGAGCGCGTCGGTATTCCATCCCGGCTGCCCGGCGATCAGCAGTTCCGGGCGCGGGTGGATGCGCTCCAGAGCGTCGAGCAGCAGGTCGTAGCGCTTGCGCGGCTCGACCGTACCGACGGCGACGAAGAACGGCCGCCGCTCGCCGCGCGGCACGACGCCCACCGTGGCGATGTAGCTCGGCACGCCATGAGGGATAACCTCTACCTTGTCCTCCGGGATGTCCAGCTGCTCGCAGAGCTCATCGCGCGTCCAGGCGGAGGGCGTGATCCAGCGGCGCGTGTACTGCTTGCTGGCCTCGATGCGCCGGTAGTAGGCCAGCGCGTCGGCGCTCAGATGCTCCGGCCAGCGCAGGAAGGCGAGGTCGTGAACGGTGGCAACGGCTGGTGTCTCGCCCAGGTCGGGCGCGATGAAGTCGGTCGCGTGGTACAGGTCGAAGCTCGCCCGGCGCAGGCGCAGCTCGAGCCGCAGCAGGCGCTCCTCAAAGCGGTGGTGCGGCGGCGTCCGTAGGCGCACCTCGTTCTCGTCAGTCACCACATCGCGCGCGTGCCGCAGCGGCACCACGTCGACGCCGCCCAGGCGCGCCAGCGCGTGGCCGAGTTCGACGGCATAGCGGGCGATCCCGGCCGTGCGGTAGGCCGCCAGCCGCAGGTCCAGACCCACGCGGAGCGGTCGGTCGGATGTTACTGTCATCAATCTCGCTTAGTCAGTCGATGGTCGAGAATGGATAGCTGCGCTCGGCGATCATCCGCAGCAGCTCGTCCTTTGCCCGGATAATCGTTGCGTGCAGCTCCGGGTTATCGCGTTCGAGTCCCGACGCGGCCAGCTCGTCCTCGTCGGCGATGTGGACGCTGCCGTCCGGCGCGACCAGCACGTCGAGGTAGAGATCGTACCAGTGAATCTCGCCGTCTTCGAAGCGTGTGGGGCAGGTGACGTTGCAGTACCAGCCGCCAAATGTGCCGTCCGCCCGGTGAATCGCGAATGCGTTGTAGTACCGCTCCAGCGAGAAGTACTCGTCCAGCACGTCGCCCGGCTTGAAGCTGACTGGCCCGGAGTTGACCTGGTGCAGCGGCCAGGTAGCCTGGACGACGACCCAGCCGGGCGGGCTCTCCATCAGCCTGGCCGTGTAGCGGTAAGGCGGCCGGCCATCCGGCGAGTGCTTGACGACCGTGACCTCGCTCACGTCCCGGCGATCTCGATCTCGTCGGCGACGGCGAACATGCGCTGGTCGGCGGCCAGCACCAGCTCGGCGGCCGTCTGACCGTCACTCGGGAAGGTCGATGAGCCGGCCACGACGACCGGCTGCGGCCCGTTTGGCGGTAGCTCATCGAACTCCGGCCGGATGCGCCGCAGTTGCTCGTGGATGCGCTCGATCGTCAGGTCGGCCCCGACGACGTCACTCTCCGGCAGGAGCAGCGCGAAGCCGGTTCGCCGGCGTCGGGCCACGACGTCGGAGGCGCGCATCACCGCGCTGATCCCGCTGGCCAGCTCGCGGAGCAGGTCGTCGGCGCGCTCGTAGCCGGCGACGTCTTCGAGGTGCTCGATGTGCCAGATCTCCACCAGCACAATCGTCACCGAGTGGCCGGTGCGGTGGGCGCGAGCCAGCTCTTCTTCCAGGCGCTGGATGAAGAAATCGTAGGTGTAGGCCCCGGTCGGCAGGTCGATGACCGAGGACTGGCGCATCTGATGATGATGGATCGCCACCAGCACGGCCGGAGCGATCTCCTCCGCCATGACAGCCAGCGCCTCCAGGTCCTCGGCATCCAGCGCGGCCGGGATCAGGTCCAGGATCAGGATATAGCCGAGCAATTCGTCCTGCGCGCCGATCGGCACCGCGGCGATCTGCTGCTCGTCCTCGAATTCGAAGACATCGAACGCCAGCGCACTGTTGACCACCTGGGGGCCGTCGCCGGGCAGCCCGTTGGGGTCCAGCCGGCGCGGCAGCCAGAGTGGCGCGTCGTCGGTGCCGGCCACCAGCGACAGCTGCGCCGTCCCGGCCTCGCGCAGGTAGGCGACGACCGCCGGGTAACCGGAACTCTCGCTGATGATGTCGACGATGCGGCGCATGAAGCGCTCGCGGTCGAGCACGAGGGTGATCCCACGCGCGATGGATTCCCGGATGACGCTACGCAGTTCGGCTATCCGCTCATTCTCAGACGCTTCGCTCGGATCGGGCGCCCTAGTATATCCCGCCAGGTCGAATGAGTTGACTCTGAGCATCAGACCCGCCCTTCCCCCCGCTGGCGATTGATCTCAGTGGATCGCTGTACTGCCTGCATCATATAGGCGGAATGGGTAACCCTGCACAGGACGAAGGTACCAGCAATGCTCGCCAGGGTACGCAGACACAGATATATGACGATCTATCCCTCGATCAGCTTGCTGATCGCCCGCACGCGGTCGTCGAGCGTGGCGGCATCCTCCACCTCGACGTTGAGCCGCAGCAACGGTTGCGTGTTCGAAGCGCGGATATTGAACCACCAGTCCTCGTAGCCGACCGTCAGCCCGTCCAGCTCGTCGATCTCGGCATCGGCGAAGGCGGCCTTGATGCGCTCCAGCGCCGCCGCCTGATCCTGGACCTCGAAGTTGATCTCGCCCGAGCGCGTTCGCGTGTCGATCGGCTCTAGCGTCTGGCTGAGCGTCTTGCCCTCGCGCGAGAGCAGCTCCAGCACGGTCAGGAACGCGATCAGGCCGGAATCGGCGTACCAGTTGTCGCGGAAATAGAAGTGGCCCGAATGCTCGCCACCGAAGATGGCGTCGTGCTCGCGCATCAATGCCTTGATGAAGGAGTGCCCGACTCGCGAGCGGATCGGCTTGCCGCCGGCCGCGAGAATCGTCTCCGGCACCGAGCGCGAGCAGATCAGGTTGTAGACGACCGCCGCGCCGGGGTGCTTGGCCAGCAGCACCTTGGCGACCATCGCCGTGACCATGTCGCCACCGACGAAGGCGCCGTTCTCGTCGATCAGGAACATGCGGTCGGCGTCGCCGTCGAAGGCCACGCCCAGGTCCGCGCCCTGCTCGCGCACCGTGCGCTGCAGATCGACGATATTTTGCGGCTCCAGCGGGTTCGCCTCATGGTTCGGGAAGCTGCCGTCGAGTTCGAAGTAGAGCGGGATCAGCTCGCCGGGAATGCGCTCGAAGACCGGCGGGACCAGCTTGCCGGCCATCCCGTTGCCGGCGTCGACCGCGATCTTCATCGGCCGCAGCACGCTCGTGTCGATCATGCTCAGGGCATGGGTCACGAAATCGTCCAGCACGTCCCTTTGAGTGACCGAACCGCGCCGCGACGGCTCCGGGAACTCGTCAGAGAGCACCATGTCACGCACCTCGCCGATGCCCTGGTCCATCGAGAGCGGGCGCGCCTCGGAGCGGCAGAGCTTGAAGCCGTTGTACTCGGCCGGGTTGTGCGAGGCCGTCACCATGCAGCCACCATCGAAACCGTACTTTCCGACCGCGAAATACAGACCGTCGGTCGAGATCATGCCGATGTCGACGACGTCGCCCCCCTGGTCGACGATGCCGCGGATGATGCCTTCGGCAAGCTCCGGTGAAGACAGCCGCATGTCCCGCCCGACGCAGTAGCGCTCGCCCCCGATATAGGCGGCGAAGGCGCGCCCGATCTTGTAGGCGGTCTCGGCATCCAGCTCGCCGGGCACGACGCCCCGGACATCGTAAGCCTTGAAGATAGCGGACAGGTCACTCGTCGGCACGGTGCGTACCTTTCCTTGCTCGCTTAGACCGGATTCGGATCGTGGAAAAAGCGCGTCTCGATGTCGAACTCGCGGGCCAGTTCGGCGGCCAGCGCCTGGACTCCCAGCCGCTCGGTGGCCTCGTGTCCCGCGGCGATGACGGCGATGCCCAGCTCCCGCGCTTCGGCCATCGTGGGCTCACGGATATCGCCGGTGAGCAGCGCGTCGCAGCCCAGCTCGGCGGCTTCGGCCAGCGCGCTATAGCCTGAGCCGGAGAGAATGCCGACTCGCCGCACGGAGCCGCCGATCTCACCGACGACGAGCGGCGCCCGCTCGACCAGCCGGGCGACCGCGCCGAGGAACTCGTCGAACGGTTGCTCTTCCGCCGGCGCGGCGATCACGCCCAGCGGGACCCCGGCGACCTCACCGAACTGCCCCTCGACCGACAGCCCCAGATCGCGGGCCAGCAGTGCGTTGTTGCCGATCTCCGGGTGGCCGTCGAGCGGCAGGTGGTAGGCGATCAGGTTGATGTCGTGCGTGAAGAGCTCCCGCAGCCGGCCGCCCAGGATCCCGGTCAGCGGCTGGAGCCCACCGCCCCAGAGCAGGCCGTGGTGGACGAGCATCGCCTGGGCGCCCCACTCCGCCGCCTGGCCGATCGTGTGCGCCGACGTGCTGACTGCCACCGCCAGCCGCTCGACCTCGGCTGCGCCCTCGACTTGCAGGCCGTTCGCCGCCACGTCGCGGTAGCGCTCCGGCTCCAGCCGCTCGCGACAATAGGCGATCAGATCCGCTCTCGAAGCCACACCGTCACCTCCCCTCGTCGCTGTCATCGTATTGTGCCATCCGCATCGCCGCCCGGAGACTGGACGACGCGGATACACTGTATGCGGAAGGAAACGGGGTGAGGTGTGAACCACGACACGAACAATCTGCTCTCGCCGGACGCGCCGGTCGATCTCCACATGCACACGCGCGCGTCCGATGGCGAATGGACGCCGGAGGCATTGATCGAGCACCTGGCCGGGCGCGGCTTCAAGGTCGTCGCCGTGGCCGACCATGACACCATGGATTCCGTGCCAGAGGCGGTCGAGCGCGGCGCGGACAAGGGGATCACAGTCATCCCGGCCGTCGAGATGACGACGCGCTGGCGCGACCGGCAGATCCACCTGCTGGTCTACGGCGTTGACCCGGGCAAGCCCGAGGCCCAGCCCTTCATGAACCTCCTCCAGCGCCAGCAGGACGCGCTGGCCGCCATGGCCGAGCGCATCCTGGAGCTGCTCGATCGCAACGGCCGCAAGATCCGCTCAATGGACGAAGTGCTGGACGGCCGCCCGAACAAGCCCTACATGGTCTACCGGGCGATGATCCGCGACGGCCACGGCACTGACCTGCGCACCGCCCACAACATCGTCAAGGGCATGGACGAGCCGGGGCTGGTCGACGTGCCGATCGAAGAGACCGTCGCCTGCGCCCACCAGGCCGGCGCGCTGGCCGTCATCGCCCATCCTGGCCGCGACGATGGCTGGGGCTACCTGCGCGCCAACGAGCTGAACGAACTCTACGCCGAGGTGCCCTTCGACGGCGTCGAGGCCCACTACCGTTCCTACACCGTCAACGACACCCGCCTTTATCGCGGCTGGGCACAGGAGAACGACCGCATCGTCAGTGCCGGCTCGGACTCGCACCGCTCGCGCTACCCGGTCGACCCGATCCCCTACAAAGCTGTCTGGGTGCGCGACCTGCTGGCGCGGCTGGGCTACAGCGTCGAGGAGGTCGAGGGCCCCGCCTGGGTCCCTACGACGGCCGCCGCGGTTTCAGGCTCCTGATCCACCGGCTCTTCGGGATCTGGTAGCACCCCGGCGGCGTCGCACCCCATCAGTTGCTGGATGCCTACAGCGGAACTGTCGGGCCGAGCGCCGTCGCGACGACGAGAGCATCCGACGCGCGAATCACGAGGATCGCGGTAGGCATCGTTCCGCAGGAGTGGCCGCCGCCATCCGTGGGCCACGGTGTAGGGTCATACGGCGGTTCGCATGAGGGAATCCCGAACTCCCCATTGTCGAACTGAACGAGCCACGCCCAGCCGGCCGGTGCGTCCGCGCTCCAGCCCGCGTCGCCGGGCACACCGCCGGACTGTGTATCAACTCTGCCGATGGCCGCATCGATCTCCAGCAGCTCGACGCCGACGAGCCGGGGATTCTGCGCCCCCAGACCTCGCGCGTAGTCGAGCGCGAACGCGACGGCCTCGTCCGACGTCCTCAGCTTCGCGCCGGCGAGGACGTCTGGCGTGGCAGTGAGAGCTGGCGTGCTTGCGCCTGTGCTGATGGGTGTGACCATCGGAGACGATGTCGGTAACGCGGTCGCCTCCGTCGGCGTACCGTCCGTCCCGGAGGCAAGGGCCGCCGCACCCATCGGCGTGGCGCCAGAGGCGCCGTCCTGCCGGTCCAGAAACATCCCCACACCGATGACGACGACCGCAAGAACCAGCGCAAAGGTTTCGCCACCGACACGACGCGCCATGGCGGCCCCCTGGACTCCGATCCGAGGTCAAACGGTCAAGCTCTCACCCACACTCGATATACGCCCCGACAACCCGCACCGGACGGCTTCGTAGGGGTGGAGCTTGTCTCCACCTGGCAAGAGGCACGTCAACCAGCACCGGGTTGAGACGAGCTCCACCACTACGGTTCTGCTCGTGCCCTCATCCCTCGGACGGTTGAGGCCCTTCCACCATGAGCCGCTGGAGGTCCGACGGGGGAATATCATCGGGGATCGCGTCCATGAGGATCTCGTCGACCCGCACGCGGCCGAGCGGCATGGCGTTGCGGAGCACTCCGACCTTGCGGAAGCCGGCCCGCTCGTAGGCGCGCAC
>DATGQR010000588.1:0-5687 GCA_035304105.1 Thermomicrobiales bacterium
AGTGGCTCCACGCCGCCCGCGAGATCGTCGATTCCCTCGAATTGCCCGAGTAGGGAATAGGGAAGAGGGAGCAGGGAAAGAGACGGGAGCGGATGGCGACATTGCTTTGTAGCGGCCAGGTTGACATGCGGGGCACCGGTACGAGGGTTCGTTTCTTGGGCTTTCCTTGTTCCCTGTTGCCTGTTGCCTGTTCCCTACCCCGATGAGCAGCACGACGCGCAAGGAGCGCGGGACGGTCATCGCCCTGATCAGCGATGTCTTCTTCGGGATCACCGTTCGCAACGTGGCCCGCAAGATGGATTTCGAGACGATCGTCGTACGCGAGCTGGGCGAGCTGGGGCAGACGATGGCCGTCTACGAGCCGGACCTGTTGATCGTCGACATGACTGTGCCCGGCGAGGACGATGAGGCCTGGGAGCAGATCGAGGACGCGATCGAGAGCGGCGTCCGTGTCCTGGCGTTTGGCCCGCACCGCGAGGTCGAGTTGTTCCGGCGCGCCAAGGAAGCCGGTGTCACCCGCGTCGTCGCCAACTCCCAGTTCCACCGCGAGATGGGCCCGCTCATCGAGCGTTACGCCCTGATGAAGGACGAAGACGGCGAATAGCCAGACGGTGCATCTGTCTAAGCCATCGTAGGGGTGGGTGGGGAAAAGCCCCACCCACCCCTACGATGGTTGATCGTCGGCCAATTCCATTGCGAATTAGTGTAGGTCCCGCCCTTCCTCTTCTCTTCTCCTACAAACGACAAACTACAACCTCCGCCCCAGGCAAAGGCCGGGCCGACGGTGGGTGTGGGGGATGGCCCGGCCTCCGCGTGTGTTGAGGGGCGGCGCGCCACCGTGGTGTGGGGGACGACGGCGCGCCGAGGGGAACGAGGGGAACGTGATTAGCCGAGCCCGTTGGGACTGCCGAACTCGGTGAGGATTTCGCCAGTCAGGCCGTCGACCTCGATGTAGGGTGCCGGCGCGGTGTCGGGAGCATCCTCGAGATGGACGCGCCAGACCAGGACCCACTCGCCGGACGTGACGGCTCCGTTCTCGTCCAGTTCCAGCACCTGGTAGCTGGTGGCAAGTTCGACCTTCCCGATCGTCGCGCCGGTCAGCGTCGGCTCGGTGGCAATGGCTCCCTCGACGGCGGCGATGGCGTCGGCCTCCGGGACAGCCGGCTCCAGTGGGCCGAAATACGGCTCGTCGCTGACGTGGTAGCCGGTGACCTGCCCGGTCTCCATGTCGACGTTGACCTGCAGGACGGTCGGCAGCCAGACGGGCGTCTGGGTGCCCGTCTGCAGCTGCCAGATTGCCGTGAAGATGCGGTCCTGCTGGCCGTCACGACCAGGCAGCGTACCCAGGTCGTTGGTCTCGTAGAGCGTCAACTGCTCGAAGAACGGGAGGCTGGCGCTGGCGATCTCGGCGGCAATCTGCATGGCCTGGTCGGCATCAACCGGCGCGGAGGGCGACCAGCCGCTGGCCTGGCTCTGGAGCGTCGCGCTGGTCATTCGTTGCCAGCCGACGTCGTAGGTGAACTCGTCGTACGCGCCGTCGATATCGCGGCTGATCCGGACGTAGCGCTCCAGCCCACGCTGGACCTCGACCACGTCGAACTGCGCCTCCGGATCGCCAAGGAACTCCCGAGCCGCGGCTACGGCCTGATCGACCATGGCCTGCTCGACTGCCTCCGGCGACGCGCTTGCGGCGTCCGCGACGACCGTCAGAACCGCCTCGGCCGCGGGAGCGCGCCAGTCGTCGCCGTCCGGCTTCGGCCCGGTTCCGGTCATCGCGCTGAGGTGGTAGACGATTCCCGTAGCGGGCAGCTGAGCGCCCTCGCCGCACGGGATCACCTGGCTGATGTCGAGTTCGGCCGAGAACGTGCCGTCGGCGCCGACTTCGGGGTGCGCGTCCAGCGCGACGCCGTTGTCGCTGGGGACATGGACGGCAAAGAACGTGAGCTGCGTGCCCGGCTCGAACCCCGCGCCGCTGGCGGTCACTGTTGCCCCGCAGGGCACGATATCCGGCGTGAGTGTCAGCGTCGCGGCGGTGCTTTCCGGCACGTCCGGAAGCTCCGGCGCCCCAGCCACCGGGTTGAGCATCACCGGCGTGCTGGCCGCCGGCTGGGCGTAGCGCTGCTCGCCGTCGACCTCGATGATCGAGGACGCGCTGAAGATCAATTCGCTGCCGCCCTCGGCTGCCCGCTGCTCGCAGTTCGGGATCAGCGTGCTGGCCGGGACGAGTTCCGTGAACTCGAACGATCCGTTTTCGTCAGCTTCGATCGAGGCGACCGCGCTGCCATCCGGCGCGTCTGGGACCCGATCGCCGATGAGGATATCGACCCGCGCGCCGGGCACGAAGCCGCTGCCGGTCACCGCCGCGCTGGTGGAACAGGTCAACTCGTACGGCACGATCGCGATCGATGCGTTCGGCGTGGACGGCGGCGTTGCCGGCGCGACCGCGCTCTGGTCGCCCGCGCCGGTCGCAGTTCCGCTCGCGGCCGTCGTTGGGGATGCCGTCGCGAATGCCAGCGTCGATGCCGTCGAGTCCGGAGGCGCGACGCCGACATTGTCATCCTCGGGAGCGCCGCGGAAGACGGTGACCAGGACGAAAGTGAGCAGCGCGAATCCGGCGAGCCCGGCCGCCATCTGGGCGACGAATTTCAGACGGCTGTCGCGGCGCGGTACCGTCAAATCCAACATGCTGCTCCCCGCGTCGGGTGTCGGGAGGTCGACCCGGCCGTTGAGCCGGGCCGGAGCTTCGGGGAGGTCGAACAGGCGCGCGTCGCGGCCAGGGCCGATCGTGGGGTGGGTTTGCCGGAGTTCTGCCGAGAGCCGCGCGGCCATGCGCTTGCCGAAGCCGGCGTCGGGCCAGACGGTCTCGCGCACACTGTCGGTGGCGCGCACGGTGTCGGCCAGCTCGCGCAGCTCGGGGTCGCTGGCGAAGCCGGAGAGGGGCAGCCCCGCGTTGAGCGCGTCGATCAGGCGGTCGAGCCGCATTTCGATGCTCTCGTCTGGGTGATTGCGGTCATTCATCTGCTGCGCGACTCCTCTCGCAAGCTCGCCCGCATGGCGAGGATGGCGCGGTGCTGGAGTTGCCGGATCGCGTCCGGCGAGCGGCCCATCACCTGCCCGGCTTCCGCGGCCGATTTGCCTTCGAAGATCCTGAGGCGGATGACGGTGTAGTGGTCGTCGGAGAGTTCGCGCAGGGCCTGGCGTACCCGCTCGGCATCGACCCGGTCGAGCGCGCGCTGTTCCGGTCCCTCCAGATCGCTGGGGACTTCCACTGCCTCGTCGAGGCTCACCACATGGGGTTGGCGCTGCCGCCAGCGGTTGCGGACCAGGTTGCGGGCGATCGTGCCCAGGTAGGCGCTGAAAGGCACGCCCATATCCCGGTAACGCGGCAGCGAGCGCAGTGCCCGGAAGAAGACCTCCTGGGTCAGGTCCTGCGCCTCGCCGACGTTGCGGACGGCCGCATAGACGATGCCGTAGACCGGCCGCCACTCGCGCTCGCACAGCTCCTCGAGCGCCTCGAGGTCGCCGCTCCGTGCCCTTTCCAGCAACCTGTCATCCGCCATCGCGCCACCCTTCCACTAGCTCTAACACGGGTGGAGGGTGGATGTGACGGTGGGTAGGGATGAGGGAACAGGGAAGAGGGAAAGACAGCCCTCACCCCCAGCCCCTCTCCTGGGTACCCCCTGGGTGATTAGGAGAGGGGCTGGGGGTGAGGGCTGTCCCTAGACCAACCGCTCACCCGCAAAGCCCAACCTAACAAAAGGGCACCCCTCCCTCCGGGGACCCGCTTGCGGGTGCGAGGGAGGGGCTGGGGGAGGGAGCCTAATCCCCCGCCACTGCCGCGCGTTCGAGGATGCCGGCGGCTTCCATTGCCGCGGCGAGCTCTTCGACCTCCTGGGCGGTGAAGCTGGGGATCGGACGCGTCATCGTCGGGCCGCAGAGACCGCGGGCGGCCAGGGTGGCCTTGATGCCGGCCGGGAAGTTGCCGCCGCGCGCGACCGGGGCCACGCGGATGACCTCGCGCTGCAGGCGGTTGGCCGTCTCGTGGTCGCCGGACATGAAGGCGTCGTAGATGTCGCGCTCGGTCTGCGGCATGACGTTGACGTTGGCGCCGATGATGCCGTGGCCGCCCACGCAAAGCGCCGGGTAGAGCATCGCGTCGCTGCCGGTGAAGGCGCTGAAGTCGTCGACTTCATTGCCGATGCGGGCCACCTCGGCGAAGTAGGCCAGCTGCCCGTCGCTGTCCTTGAGGCCGGCGATGTTGGGGTGCTGGGCCAGCTCCTCGACGGCCTTGATCGAGATCGGCACCTTGGTCATGCGCGGGATGTGATAGAGGAAGAGCGGCACCGGGCTCTCGTCGGCCAGGGACGTGAACCAGTCGATCACGCCGCGCTCTTCCAGCGGGTAGTAGAACGGCGGCGGGGTCAGCGCGCCGACCGCGCCGACCTCGGCGCACATCATCAGGTCCTCGACGACGTCGGCGAAGTGAGTGCCGTTCGCGCCGCCCATGACCGGCACGCGGCCGTCGGCGGCCTCGACCGTCGCCTGGAGCAGCTGGCGGCGCTGCTGCCTGCTCAGCCCGGCGCACTCGCCGGTCGAACCCAGCGCCGAGATGCCGTGCACGCCGTTCTCGATCAGCCAGTTGGTGACCTTCTGGGTGCCTTCGACGTCGACCTGGAAATCCTCCGTCACCGGGCTCGGCATCGCCGGCCACACGCCATGAAACCTCGCCATCAATCCATCCTTCCGGGTGCCTGTCTGGTTGCTGGGATGGATCGTAGCGCATGGGCAGGGATTAGGGACCAGGGATGAGGGATGAGTGAGGGAAGAGGGAACAGGCAAGAGGGAAAGACCGGTCTGAGGATAGCTAGGCCCAGATCCCCAACACCTGCATTTCCCTGTTCCCTGTTATCTCTTCCCTGTTCCCTATTCCGCGTAGCGCCAGGCATGGTAATGGCGGCCGACGTTGCCGGCTTCGACGCGCCAGGCGGGGTCGTTGCCGGGGGTGTAGGTGAGGACGCGGCGCTCGAAGCACTGGATCAGGACGAGCTGCTGGGTGCCGGCGACGCGCACCAGCGCCCAGTAGGGCTCGCAGATCGGCCGGCCGCCGGGGAAGAAGGGATCGAGGAAGAGCGGGGCCGTGACGTAGGCGCCGTTCTCCCAGACCGGGCCGCTGGAGTTCATGAACTCCCAGAACGGCGCGGCGATCGAGTGGTTCGTCACCTCATCAATGTAGCCGACGGTGACGTTCTGGCCGGCCAGCGATGGATCGTCCCCGACCTGGCCCGCGCGGTTGATCGTCTGAGTGACGACCGCGCCGAGCGGCAGCGCCGGGGCGTCGAGCAGCGCCGTGAAGCTGGAGTACATCGGGCCGTCGGGGTCGTCGAAGTCGCCCGCGGCGTTGACGTCGGCCGGCTGGCGATCCTCGAAGCTGTTGTGCCCTACCTGCATGCGCCCGGTCACCAGCTCGACGACCAGCAGGCCGTTGGTGACGTACCAGACGCTATTCTGGTCCGCGTCGGGGTCGGTGATCTCCATGCGGCTCTTGTCATAATACTGGACCAGCCGCAGGCCGCCCGGAGCTTCCACGTAGCTCTCCTGCAACCCGGCGGTGAAGGCCTTGCCGTCCGACCACATCCAGGACCGCGAGACGACGCCGTTGAGGACCGGCAGGTCGGTGCGTTCCCAGA
>DATGQR010000589.1:0-4601 GCA_035304105.1 Thermomicrobiales bacterium
CGGCGAGCTGAACAACTCGGGTGTGAGCGCCGCCGGCACGATCACCCAAGACGGCGATGAAATCCACGTGCGCATCATTGCCAGCGGCCTGACCCCGGATGAGACGCACATGCAGCACATCCACGGTCAGGAAGAGGGCGCGGCGTTCTGCCCGGGCCCGGACTTCGACACCGACGGCAGCGGCATGCTCGAGCTACCTGAGGGCGTCCCCGCCTATGGCGGCGTCATCGTTGGGCTATTCGACGACGTCGAAGCGGAGACCTACCCGACGGCAAGCGCAGAAGGCAGCCTGGCCTTCGAGATGACCTACACCGTCGATGCGGAAGCGTTGGGCGACCTGAGCAACCGTGTCGTGGTGCTCCATGGCATGACGGTTGACGAAGAGTACGATCCGGCGCTGCCAGTGGCCTGCTCGCTGATCGTCCCGGCGGAGGGCGTGTCTTACGCGGCGCTCCAGCTCAGCGGCGATAACGTGCTGCCCGATCCGGTCGAAAGCGACGGCAGCGGCTCGGCCTGGTTCTGGCACGACGTGGAAGGCGACGTGATCTACTACATGCTCTTGGTGGAGGGCATCGAGGACATCACGGCAGCGCACATCCACGCCGGATCGGCGGAAGAGTCGGGCGGGGTCATCGTGCCGCTGTTCGTGGGCCTGGAGGAGGGCGAATCCGTCTCCGGATTCGGCATTCTAGCGTCCGGCCGGATCACGGCAGATGACCTGAGCGGCGACCTGGAGGGCATGACGCTCGAAGATCTGGTCGCGCTCTTTGGCACCAGCTCGGCGGATAGCGAGGCATACGTCAACGTGCACTCGCTTAGCTACCCGCCGGGCGAGATCCGCGATCAGGTTCGGCCGGTGCTGACGGTGTAACCGCGGTCGACACGTGCCTGGGCACGTGCGTATAGGATTGCGCCGGGGCAGCGCGCGCCGCCCCGGCGCTTTCTCGTCTCTGGTGGTGTGGAGGATGGACCCAGATGCACGACCCGATCGACCGGCGAGCCGCGGAGCAGACCCCGGCGGACGACGATCCCCGACGGCTGACCGCGGCGCTAGGCTATGTCTTCACGCCGGTCGTGCCACTGCTGACGCTGGCCAACGCCGCTCGCGACGACCATTTCAGCCGCCGCCACGCCATCCAGGCGCTGCTCTGGGCAGTGCCGTTCGTGCTGCTGCTATTCGCGACGGTGCTCGCGCTAGTGCTGCTGGTGCGCGATGACTTCCTCTTCATCTGCCTGATGCCGCTGCTGATCGTGGTGCCGTTCCTGCCGGGCGCGTTCTGGGCGCGGCGCGTTTACCTCGGCGGCGACGTCACGATCCCGATCATCAGCTCAATCGCCGCGTCCCGCGTTTGACAAGCCCGTTCGGGCAACTGAACTGAGAATCTCGCAGGAAGGTATGGAGATACCCTCTGGGACCGGGATACGTGGGGGTGCTGTGAGAGTGCTCTTGAGCATTCAGGAGCCCCTACCTGATCATCCCGCTGGTCGTCCGATTCCGGTGTCAAGAATCACCTGACCACATCACGGGATCACGCCTTGTCATGATCGTCGGGGAGCACATCCCAATGCAATTCGGTGTGGGGGAGTGGGCACGGTGAGCCGGGCGTGATGAATCAGGACCCGACGGGCAGTTGAGACGGCTGGTCATTCGTCATTCTCTGGCGGGTCGTCGGGATCTGGATCACGCGCGGGGGCCAGGCGACGGGTGCGCTCGAGGAGGATGAGGGCGAGGAGGAGGGTGGCGGCAAGATGCTCGCGGGACTGGCGCTCGCGGGCAGCGTCGAGGTCGCGCTGGGCCTGGAATGCGCGCACGACGGCGTCGTTGAAGACGCGCTGGCCGGCCAGAGCACGGTCAATGTACCAGCGCGGGCCGAGGCGGCTGAACAGGTTGAAGAGGCGACCGAGGAGCGGCACGCGGGTGTCGAGCGGGCGCCAGCCGACGTCGTGCGTGGCCGCCAGCAGCTCGTCGAGATCGGGAGCAGGGGCGTCCGTCATGAGGGAGAGCGAGAGGGCCGCGTCGACGCCAGCGAAGGGGTCGAGGTCGCGCAAGAGCATGTCGATGGCCTCGAAGCCGACGACCTGGGCCGGTACGTTCGGCGGCAGCTCGGTGAGATAGGCGCGCAGGCGCTCAAATTCGGCCGGCAGGAACTCGCGGCGCCATTCTTCCGGGGTCAGATGCTCCAGCGCGTAGAGGATGCGATTGCGGTGGAGGTAGACGTAGTAGTCGGGAGCGTGGCCCAGGGTGACGCCCTCGTGGTGCAGACCGCGCATAGCCGGAATCAGCCTGACCTGCCAGCCGGCGGCGCGCATGCGCGCGGCGAGGTCGACGTCCTCGTAGTAGACCGGCGAGAAGCGCGTATCCCAGCCCCCGACCTGGCGCACGGCCTCCATGCGCAGCCCGATCGCCGCACCGGTGGCGAAGTCGATCTCCAGCTCTTGCTCGTACTCGGGAGAGAGCGGCTCGCCGCGGCCACGGTGGTCGGTGCTCAGCGTGGCGTCAGTGATGATCCCGCCAGCGTGCTGAACCGTCTCGCCGTCGGGGTACAGGAGCAGGCTGCCGGCGACGCCCAGGCGCTCGTTCTCGGCGAAGGCGCGGGTGAGCGCGACGCCGAAGTCGGGGTCCAGCTCGACGTCGGGGTTGAGCACCACGGCGACCGGCGTCTCGACCCGCTCCAGCCCGGCGTTCGCGCCGCCGGCGAAGCCCAGGTTCCGCGGTTGCGGCAGCGCCTCGGCCCAGGGGAAAGCCGGCATCTCGCGCATCGAGTCGTCGGTGGAGGCGTTGTCGACAACGAAGACGTCGCGGGGGCGTAGGCGCTGGGCGCCGAGGGAGGCCAGACATGCACTCAGGAAGGGATCGCCGTTATAGTTAACGACAACCGCCGACCATTCGCCGGTCGCCGGGAGAGTCGAGCCATATTGTCTGGCGGTGACGATCGGTGTCCTCGCTTCCCAGCGTACTGGTGATCTCAGCCGACACGGTCGGGCCCAGCATGGCCGGCTCCGGCATCCGCTACTGGAACCTCGCGGCCATCCTCGGTCGCCAGCAGCGGGTGACGCTGGCGATCCCCAACGAGGCGGAGATGAAGCCCCCGCCGGGCGTCGATATTGTCACATACGGGCCGGGAGATTGGGTCGAGCGCGGCCACCGGCAGGCGGAGCTCGTGGCCCAGCACGACATCATCCTCTGCCAGATACCGCCCTACGCCTTCACGCCAGAGGAAGTCCTGGCCGAGCGCCACATGGTGATCGACCTGTACGCCCCGTGGTTCCTGGAGAAGCTGGAGTACGCCCGCGTCGATCCCGAGCGCGGCATCCCCAACCGCCAGGATGACATGCAGATCCTCCAGCGCGTGATGGCGCTGGGTGACTTCTACATCTGCGCTTCGGAGCGCCAGCGCGATTTTTGGCTGGGCGCATTGACAATGGCCGGCCGGCTGGACCCGCAGCGGCAGAGCGCCGACCCGGAGCTGCGCTCGCTGATCGACGTGGTGCCGTTCGGTCTGCCGACGGGCCGGCCGATCCCGCACGGTCCCGGGCCACGCCAGGCCTTCCCGCAGATCGGCGCGCGCGACCCGCTGGTGCTCTGGAACGGCGGCATCTGGAACTGGCTGGACCCCTTCACGGCGATCCAGGCCACCCACCTACTGGTCGAGAAGGGCATCCCCTGCCGGCTGGTCTTCATGGGGATCAAGAACCCGGGCGCCGAGATCGCCGAGATGGAGTCGGCCGAGCGCGCGATGAATTTGGCCCGGGAGCTGGGGCTGCTCGACAGCCACGTCTTCTTCAACGACTGGGTACCCTACGAAGACCGCCAGAACTGGCTGATGCAGGCGACGCTGACGCTCTCGCTGCACCAACCGACGATCGAGGCGCGTTTCGCCTTCCGCACGCGGGTACTGGACAACCTCTGGTGCCGGGTGCCGCTGATCGCCACTGAAGGCGATGTGCTGGCCGACATGGTGGCGGATGAGGGCCTGGGCGCGACGGTACCGCCCGGCAATCCGGTGGCCGTGGCGGCGGCTATCGAGCGCGTGAGCGCGACGGAGCGCCAGCACGAGCTGCGCCAGCGCCTGGCGACGGTCGCCCAGCGCTACACCTGGGAACAGGTCGCCGAGCCGCTGGCCGCCTATTGCGCCGATCCCTGGAAGCACCGCGCTGGTCGGGAGCAGTCGGATTATGTCCAGCGCATCGAGCGGCTCTACGCCGAGACGGCGGAATATGCCCGCCACCTCGAAGCGACGCTAGCCGAACGTGAGCGAGAAGCGCGCAAGCTCGCGGCCGAGCGTGGCTGGCGCGACCGACTCCGCGCCTGGCGGTTGCGCGCCTGAGCCGTCTCGCCGGCATCGCCCGAGGATTGACGCCGCGCGGCTGGAAGAGCCTGTCTCTCGTCAGTGTTATCGTTGACGGTTGGACTTGATGCGCGCCGGATCCGTCAACGGACGGGCCGCACGACCGGAAGGGACGCCGCGCTTGGGGCGCAAAACGCGACCGGAGAACACGGCACAGCAATTCGCGCCCGGTCTGGACCTCAGTTCCTACATCGGCGAGATCGAGGAGATTCGCTCTCGCTCGGAGGACGACCTGCGCGCGGCCGGCGAGCA
>DATGQR010000590.1:0-3480 GCA_035304105.1 Thermomicrobiales bacterium
ATGATGTCTGCCTCGCCGAGCGTGTAGCCGGCGAATCGCTGGGCAATCAGCAGCACCTGGTCCTGATAGACGATCACGCCGTAGGTCTCGTCGAGGATGTCGGCCAGGTCTGGGTGCGGGTAGGTGATCTCCTCCAGGCCATGCTTGGCGTTGCAATAGCGCGGGATGTGCTGCATCGGGCCGGGTCGATAAAGTGCGACCATGGCGGCCAGCTCGGAGACCGAGCCGGGGCGCAGTTCCTGGATGTAGCGCCGCATCCCAGCGCTCTCCAGCTGGAAGACCCCGAACGTCTCCCCCTTCCCCAGCATCTCGTAGGTCGGCGCGTCGCCATCGGGCAATTCCAGCACGTTGAGCTCGATCCCGCGCTGCTCTTTGATGATCTCGACGGCTTCGCCCAGGATGGTGAGGTTTGACAAACCCAGGAAGTCCATCTTGAGCAGCCCGATCTCGCTGACCGTCTCCATCGGAAACTGCGTCGTCGGCAAGACCAGTTCATCATCGGTGCTGCGCGGCGCGCGCTGCAGCGGGACGTGGTCGATGAGCTTGTCGCGGCTGATGACGATGCCGGCGGCGTGCGTGCCGGCGTGCCGCGAGATCCCCTCCAACCGCTTGGCGCGCTCGATCAACGTCTTCACCTGGGCGTCTTCGTCATAGAGCTTCTTGAGCTCGGGGCTCTCTTCGAGCGCCCGGTCGAGCGTCATGTTGAGCACCGACGGGATCATCCGGGCGATGCGGTCGGCGTCGGAATGCGACCATCCGCTGGCTCGCGCGACATCGCGCACGGCCGCCTTCGCGCCCATCGTTCCGAAGGTGATGATCTGGGCGACCCGGTCGTGCCCATACTTGGCGGCCGCGTAGTCGATCATCTCCTGGCGGCGGTTATCCGCGAAGTCCAAGTCGATGTCCGGCATCTCGCGCCGCTCGAGGTTAAGGAAGCGCTCGAAGACCAGGCGGTTCTCGATCGGGTCGATGTCGGTGATCCCCAGCGTGTAGAGCACGATGCTGGCCGCCGCCGAGCCGCGCACCCCCATCGGAATGCCGCGCTCGCGGGCGTAGCGCGCGAAGTCACGGACGATCAGCATGTACTCCGGGAAGCCGGTCTCCTTGATGACGTAGAGCTCATACTCCAGCCGCTTGCGGATCTCTTCAGTCGGCTCGCCATAGCGCTCGCGCAGGCCGCGCTCGCAAAGCTGGGCCAGGTACTCGTTTGGTGTCAGGCCGTCCGGGATGTCCGGGTTGGGCAGGTGAAGGCGACCGAAGTCAAGCTTGAGATTGCAGCGCTTGGCGATGACCAGCGTATTGCGCATCGCCTCCGGCAAGTGCCCGAAGATCTGCTCCATCTCCTCAGCCGACTTGAAGTACAGCTGGTTCGAGGACATCTTCATGCGGTTGGGGTCGTCGAGCGTGCGGTTGGTCTGGATGCAGATCAGCAGCTCCTGGAGCTCGGCGTCCTCGGCAGTGAGGTAATGGACGTCGTTGGCCGCGACGAGCGGGATGTCCATGCGCCGCGCCAGCCTCACGAGGTCCGGGTTCACCCTGTCATGTTCGGGGATGCCGTGGTCCTGGAGTTCGATATAGAAACGATCACGGCCGAAGATCTCGAGGAGCTTGCCGGCCATCAGCTCGGCCTTCTCCGGCTCCTCGGCCAGAAAGTGCGCCGCCACCGGCCCGGCCAGGCAAGCTGATGTGCAGATGATTCCTTCGCTGTGTTCAGCCAGCAGATCGATATCGAAGCGCGGACGATAGTAGAAGCCCTCGAGACTCGCGAGCGACGTGAGCTTCAGGAGGTTGCGGTAGCCGGTCTCGTTCTCGGCCAGCAGGACGATGTGGTACGGGCGACGATCCTCGCGATCCTTCATGCCGTTGCGGGCCATGTAGCCTTCTACGCCGAGAATCGGCTGGATTCCATGCTCATGGGCCGCCTTGTACCAGTCCAGCACGCCGTACATCACGCCGTGGTCGGTGATCGCGACGTGGCGCATGCCGTACTCGACGGCGCGCTTCATGTACTCGTTGACGCGCCCCATGCCGTCGAGCAGCGAAAACTCGGTGTGCAGGTGAAGGTGTGCGAATTCGGCCACTGAAACCTCCCGTGACCCGCTGCCGCTCAACCGCCGCCTGGTAGACCGCGATCCGAGCGCCGCAAGCGACTCTTGTCACATATGGTACTGCGCATTTGTACGCGGTGTTTCGCGCCCGCTTCCGGCGGCACCAAGTCCGGCCCAGAGAAAGGCGAAGGCGGACCCGCGAACAAAAGACGTGACCCCCGACGATGGGAGAATCCCGACGCCGGGGGCCGAGTGAGTTAGTCCGCGCTGGTGACGCTCGACATCATCGTGGTGTGGCTGGCGTCCCACCCGCCGACCGCGCGCTGTGCCTGGCGAATCGCCATCTGGATCGCGCTGCGCAAATCCTCGCGCACGTCGCGGGGGAGCGAGCCATTGTTGAGGACGCTGAAGGCTTCGCTGACGACCGGCTCGCTGGCCAGCAGGTTTTCGACGCGCACCGGCAGGAAGCCGGCCGAGGCCAGCAGGCGGTCGCGCTGATAATCGTCAAGCCCCATAGCATTCGCCAAGCTCAACACAGCATCCCGCGTGGGGGATCGGCTGTCGGACTCCAGCCGGCTGACATAGGAGTGATCGTAGCCGGCGCGGGCGGCCAGGCGGCTCTGGGAGAGGCCGGCGGCTTCGCGCGCCTGGCGCAGCTCGTGCGCGAAGCTGGAGGTTTCGATCGGGTTGCTTGTGGCCTGAGTCGTCAACGCACTACCCCTTTCTCGAGGTGGTCTGCGATCTCCGCCACCCCTCCTCGCCCCGGGGTGTTCACCATTAGGCAACGCTGCAGTTGCCGTGTACATACGAGCCTAACACACGGGTGACAGGCTGACAAGCACCGCGGCCGAATTTCCACACGTCTCGGCTATCGCCCAGCTTCTCGCCAGTATCTCGCCATATCCAGCCAGTGGCGCGGTGGATAAGTCGGGGACGACCGGCTGCCAACCCAGGCGTCGAGACAAGCCGCATCAAATGGACCAGTCCAATGCCGCGCGGGCACGATTTCACGACGTAGTTACCCGGGATTCCGCAGGCCCCAGATTGGCCAGCGAGCGCCTCGACTGGCCAAACCGGGCCAGCAGGGGTACAAAATGGGGCGATGCTTTACTCGCCCGGCCCTTGTGAGCCGGGGTATGAGAGCTGGAGTAGATGACAGACAGCGAACAGCACCGCGCCGGCGCCGGGAATCGCCCGATCGGCGCGCTTCTCGCGCAGATCGCCGATCCCGGCCAGCACGTGGGAGGGGGCACGGCCGCCGCAGTCGCCGCCGCCCTCGCCGGCGCCTCCGCCGCGCTCGTCGCCAACCTCAGCGCCGGGCGCAAGTCCAATCGCGAACACACAGACCAAATACGAGCTGACATCGACCGCCTGGATGAGCTGCAGTCAGAGCTCCTGGTGGCAGCGCGGGACGATGAGGCCGCGTTGAGCA
>DATGQR010000591.1:0-2167 GCA_035304105.1 Thermomicrobiales bacterium
CTACGCGCTGGCACGGCGCGTTGTCCAGCCGCTCGCGGCCCTCGCCGGCGCGGCGTTGTTGGCAACGGGGCTCTGGTATCTGAACTTCTCACGCTCGGGCTGGGAGAACGTCCACGTCGCGCTCTACGCCCTTGTCGCCGCCTGGGCCTTCACGGTCGCTCGCGAGCGCCGGCAGCTCCGCTGGTTCGCGCTGGCCGGGGCGGCCTGCGCGCTGGGGCTCTACGGATACTTCGCCGGGCGCTTCATCATCGTGGCCCTGCTGGCCTACGCGCCGGTCGCGCTCTGGCAGGCGCGCGGCTACCGCTGGCGGATCGTCGCCAGCTACGCTGTGATGACGCTTACCGCGCTACTGCTCTTCGCCCCGCAGGTGCCGGCCATCAAGGAGGACAGCGGGCTCTTCAACCGCCGCACCGACCGGGTCAACGTCTTCAACCGGCCCAAGCCATACCACGGCGAGGACACCAACCTCGGCATCCTGAAGATGCAGATCGAGCGCAACGCAAAAGGATTCCTGCTATTCGACGGCGAGGTGTTCACCAAGGGCCGCTACGGCCCGGAGGGCAAGTCGCTCTACGACCCCATCACCGGCGGCTTGATGCTGGGCGGCCTGGCGGTCAGCCTGCTGCTGCGTCGGCAGGGGACCAGTCTATGGTGGTTCATGCTCTTCATCCCGCTGCTCGGCACCCAGATCCCGACGACGGCCACCCCGGACGGCGCCCGCGCCCTGATCGCCGCGCCCTTCATGTACCTCTACGTGGCCCTCGCGCTGGACTGGCTGATCGGGTTTGCCGCCCGGCATGCCCGAAGGGTCGCGCTCGCCGGAGCCGTCGCCGGCGTCGCGCTGCTCGCCGTCTTCAACGTCTACAGCTACTTCACCTGGATCCAGTCACCGTCAGCCCTCGAAGCCCGCGAGCCGGCCGTCGAGCTATCGGACTACGACGCCTGGCGCCGCTCGGTCATCGAGGACTACACCGACCGCGCCGGACGCCACGATCAGCAACCGGAACCACATCCCCTCCCGACGTCCACGACGGTCCGGCTGGCCCAGTAATTGGGAAGTCCGCGCCGCAGCTGGCTTCTGCTCTGGCACCCGGCCCCTTGCCTCCGTTCCGCAGTCTTGCCGAAGGCGACAACACTGAGGGACAGTCCGGACGGGACGAGGTCCGGAAGGGATTGAGCGCCTGGGGAATCCCATGAGGCAGTCACTTCCGGCCGCATGAAGTCAGTCAAGTCGGAGAGAGGCTGTGCGATCGCGCAGCGAGATGGCTCGCTTGGGTGTCGTCCAGCAGCCGGATGACTCACCATCCTCGCTCTGCCGCCTGGAGTACACGGTCCGGGGCATCGGGGTCGAAGCGATTCGGGGTGACCGGGAGATCGACCGGGATGCCGGCGCCTTCGAGGCAGCGGCCGGTGCGGTCGTAGGTCAGCGCGGTGCTGACGGTGAGCTGCTGGCCGGGGAGCAGGCGGAGCGCGCGGGGCCGGCCGCTGCCACCGCCCGACGGCTCGCCGACGACCTGGACGTGCAGGAGCCCCTGCAGGCCCAGCAGGGCGTCTTCGCTGGCCGAGTAGGTCAGCGGGTCGGTCAGGAAACGGACGCGGCCGGGCCAGCGGTGGGACGCGGCAGCAGGCTCGGCGACCAGCGGGTGCGACTCCGACAATTCGCCGGGTCCGGTCGAGAAGCGGATACTGCCCAGCACGGTGCGCTCGCGCAGGAAGCGGTCGCGGAAGCTCTGGGCCAGGACGAGGTTCCCGCCGCCGTTGCCGCGCAAGTCGACGATCAGCCGGTCGTCCCGGCGCAGCTCGCCGAAGGCGGCGTCAATCGCAGCGTCCACATCGCGGTCGGCGCGCCAGGCCTCGATCCGCAGGTAACCGGCGCCGCTCGGCAGGCGCGTCCAGTGCACCAGAGGGAAGGGCGGGTCGATGGCCGGCGCCTCGCTCCAGACGCGCGTTTCACCGGACGGCGAACGGGCCGCCAGCTCCCGCGCGACGCCAACCGGGCCGGAGAGGACCCGGTAGCCGGTCATCAGCGGCCGCATGTGCCGTGCCGCCCCGACGCGCCGCCACCAGTCCGCGGTGTCGACATCGAGCAGCTCGTCGCCGGGCCGCACGCCCAGCTCGTGAGCAGCCGTCCCGGGCGGCACCCTGGCGAAGATGGCGCGCCCCGGCT
>DATGQR010000592.1:0-14467 GCA_035304105.1 Thermomicrobiales bacterium
GAGGACATCACCCTGACGATCAAGGACAGCGCGGGCAACGAGGTCCGCAGCTACTCCAGCGCCAAGCCGAAGGACGAGGACTACAAGGACAAGCCCGGCCTGCGCAAGCCGACGCCGATCCCGGCTAATCAGGGCGCCAACCGCTTCGTCTGGGACTTCCGCTACCCGAACGCCACCGAGGTGCCGGACGACACTGGTTCGATGGGCTTCGCCGGCGGCGTCCCGACCGGCCCGAAGGCCGTCCCGGGGCGCTACACGGTCGAGCTCAAGGTCGGCGACCAGACGCTGAGCCAGGAATTCCAGGTGCTGGCCGACCCGCGCACCGGCGCCAGCCAGGAGGATCTCCAGGAGCAGTTCGACCTCTCGATCCGCGTGCGCGACAAGCTCTCCGAACTGCACGAGGGCGTCAACAAGCTGCGCCGGGTCCGCAAGCAGGTCGACATGTGGATCGAGCGGCTGGAGAACGATGAGATCACCCAGGCCGGCGAGGACCTGAAGACCAAGCTCCGCGAGGTCGAGGACGTCCTGATCCAGTGGCGCGCCAAGGCGGCCCAGGACACGCTGAACTTCCCGGTGCTGATCAACGCCAAGCTGGCCGCGCTGATTGGCATGATCGGCGCGATGGAAGGCAAGCCCACCCAGCAGGCCTACGACGTCTTCGACGATCTCTCGCGCCGCGTTGACGAGCAGCTCGGCAAGCTCGAGACCGTGCTCGCCGAGGACCTGCCCGCCTTCAACGCCAAGGTTAAGGAGATCGGCGCCGACGCTGTGGCGGTGTAGGTGTAGGGTAGAGGGAACAGGGAAAAGGGAACAGAGAAGGACGGGTGCGTGATTCCCGTCCCTGGCACCTCACGTTCGCGGTCGTTTATCGGAGCAGGTCCCAGCAAGGGACCTGCTCCTTTCTCATGGCAGCAACGGTATCGATGGCCACACATCAGACTTGCAGTGCGGTCAGCTGAGACTGGATCCACTGATCGACCTCGTCTGCGGGGTCGAGGAAGTTCTGGGCGGATATCAACTGGTTAACGACGATTGAGCGCAACTGCCCTTGCGTATCGATCCGGGTCGCGATGTCGAAGACCTGGGTGGCGATTTCCAGTTGGCCGGCCAGGGCGGCGTCGATTCCGTATGCGTAATAGTGCAGTGCCAGCTTCGCCTGTGCTCCGTTCACCCATTCGGATTGCTGAATCGACGCGGTATCTCCCGGGTACTGCGGAATGAGGAAAACTTCCCATAGCTGCAGCGATGCTGGATCAGTGGCCAACAACTCCGGATCGTAGAGACGTCCCCGGGTGATGGCCTGCTCTCCGATCTCCATGGCTTCGTCGAACGCTCCCGAGTAGCGCGTGGCTAGCTCCAAGCCATATAGCGCGCTAAGGCTGAACGTCTTGGTGCGCGCTTTCTGGTACTGCTCGCGTGCTTGCTCCCATTGTCCCGTCTGAAGATATGTGATGCCGGCTATCAGATACGGCGCGGCTAACTCCGGTCCGTCAGAAGCTTCTGTCAACTCCACTGCACGCAATGCATAGCTCGGGGCTCTTGCGGTATCGGTCCGAGCGTACAGCAGCGCAAGCCCCATATGATTGCCCGGGTGACTTACATCCGTGGCTATCCCGTACAGGTATGCGCGCTCTGCCTGGGTGGAGTTGCCCAGGGTCGCCAACGCCGATCCTTTCATGAAGTAGAGTTCGGCACGGTTGCGCCCCTCTTTACTCTCCAACGCCAGGAGGTAGTCGATCTTCGCCAGAACGACTTCATCGGAGAGGAATTGGTCACCTTCTTCCGGGATCATCACCTGCGCTTTCATCAATCCGATCACAGCATCCTGGTTGTTCGGATTGAGTTCCAAGGCGCGCTGGTAATTGACCGCCGCGGCCTTATACCCATTGGGAAGCAGCATCATGCTGTTGCCAAATTCGACATACGTGTCCGAGATTTCCCGGGCAACCGCCTGCTCCTGGTACTCACCGAAGAAGTAGTTCTGGTCGTAGCGAATCCACACGTACCCGGCGGTGATAAGACCTCCGATCAGCGTGAAGACGATCGGGAGCAGCACCGAATTGAGCGTCGGAAACTTGGCGAGGATCGCCCAGCGGTCCCGCTGTGGTTCTGCATCGGCGCGCTCATCCCCGTGCGGCTCGAAATCTTCCGGGAAAACGAAGCCGTGCTCCTTCAATCGCCGAACGACTACCTGATCGGTCATGCGAGTCTGCCGCCTTATCAACTCTGCCCTCGCGCGAAAGCAAACATGGGGAGCTCCCATGCCCTGCGCGGCCGCCATTTCACTCCGATGTGTAAGTCGTAAGCCGGAGCGGTTGCTAACTCGTCGCGCAATGGTCGTGCACAGGTTGTGTTGAAGGTAGGTTGCCGCCGCCCTCCGCGCGTGATTGACAGCTGCCTGCTATCCGGGTCGTTCGCGCCCATCGGTCGTGTGAGTTGCTGCTCCATAGCGATCACGGCCAGAACATCCTGGGATCTCCAACCGACCTCGCATTAATTCGACCGCCCATCCACCCGGACTTGCTGCGGTGATGTTGTCCTTGCCGCAAGGCTCCCACGCCACTAGGATGCCTGGGCTTCTCGTTGAGGATAAGAAAGGGCACATCGCGTGAAGATCGAAGCGAAGCTTGCGGAGATGGGGTTGGAACTGCCGCCGGTGGGGACGTACGCGTCGACGGCGTCGGGGCCGCCGGTGCCGGTAGTGGTGCGCAATGGCATCGCCTATGTGTCGGGGCACTCGGCGCGGGGGCTGGACGGCAAGAGTGCTGCGCCGAAGGGGGCGGTGCCCAGCAAGGTGTCGCCGGACGAAGCCCGCGAGGCGGCCAAAGGCGCGGCGCTGACGATCCTCACCCAGCTCAAGGCAGAACTCGGCGACCTGGACCGCATCACCAAGTGGCTCTACGTCGCCGGGATGGTCAACGCCGATCCCGGCTTCGACGGCACCTCCTACGTCATGAGCGGCTTCTCCGACTTCATCATCGAGCTGTTCGGGCCCGAGATCGGTAACCATGCCCGCTCCGCTGCCGGCCACTCCACCCTCGCCGGCAATGCCTGCGTCATCGTCGCGGCCTGGGTGGAGGTGGGGGAGTAGGGAAGAGGGAACAGGCAACAGGGAAGAGGGTAAGGCAGAAGAAGTTTGTGGTTGGTAGGTCGTAGTTTGTAGGAAAAACAGACCCTCCGGCCCCGCACTATCCCTCTTCCCTACAAGAGCCAGAACACGGTCATGCCAGCCAGGAGGGCGGCCCAGAGTTGGCGGGTGAGGAGGACGACGGCGGCGGCGAGGATGGCGGCGGCGATGCGGATGGGGTCGAGCGCGCCGCCGTCGCCGGCGCGCAGGCCGGGGACGATCAGGGCGGTGAAGGCGGCGATCGGCACATAGGTCAGCGCGCGGTCGAGCCGGCGGGGGATGGCCTGGCGGTCCAGCGTGAAGCCGGCGATGCGGGTCGCGTAGCTGGCGACGGCGACGGCCAGGATCAGGGCGATGCGCTCCATCAGTCGGCCGCGCCTTCCGGCGAGCGGTCGAGCAGCGTGCCGGCTGCCGCCGCCAGGGCGATGACCAGGACGATCGAGGCTCCGTCGGGCACGCGGCCATCGACGGCCAGCATCAGGGCGCCGGCGAGGATGGCGACGACGATGTCGATCCGGTTGCGGATCATCGGGACGAGCAGGGCGACGAAGGTGAGCGGGAAGATCAGATCCAGCCCTAGGCGTTCAGGCGAGGGCAGCGCCCCGCCGACCAGCACGCCGAGGATCGCGCCGGGCACCCATGCCACCCACAGCGCGATGCTGACACCGAAGAGGTAGCGCGCGCCGCCCCGGCCGGCGACCAGTTCCTTCAGCGCCAGGCCGAAGGACTCGTCGGTCAAGAAGAAGGCGAGCAGCGGCTTCGGGGGCGTCGTGCGCTCCGGCAGCCAGCGGTTGAGCGACAGGCCATAGAGCGTGTGGCGCAGGTTGAGCAGCAGGCCGGTCAGGAGGATTGGCAGGAAAGCCGCCCCGGAGGAATAGAGCGCGACCGTCGCGACTTGCGCCGAGCCGGCGAAGACCAACGCCGACATGCCCACGATCTCCAGCGACGAGAAGCCGGCCGCGCCAGCCGCGATCGCGTAGGCCAGCGAGAAGGCGATTACCCCTGGCCAGAGCGGGATCATCGAGACGAAGCCGCGCCGGAACTCGGCGCTCAGTCCCAGCTTCGCTGCCTGGGTGCGCGTGCTTTGCCGTCTGGAGAGCACTGACATACTGGTATGGTCCGATCGTTCGAGATCTAAGGCCAATGTTCGGATGATCGCCGCTTTCGATGGGTTTGGAAATATCCAATTCTCGATTGGCTCTATTCAAGGACAGAAGCGGCCTGCTAAGCTGTGCGCTATGGACTACGCAACGATTGGGCTGGACCGGAAACAGGACACGGCGCTCTACCTGCAGCTGTGCGAGGCGTTGGCGGCGTCGATCGAGTCGGGGGAACTGTCCCCCGGCGAGCGGCTGCCATCCGAGCGCGACCTGGCGCGGCAGCTCGGAGTCAGCCGGACGACGGTGATCAACGCCTACGACGAGCTGCGGGCGCGGGGACTGGCGCGGGGGCAGGTCGGGCGCGGCACCTTCGTCGAGGCCCGCCCGGAGCACGCCGAGGCGCCCTTTGCCTGGCGCGGCAAGGTCTCGCTGGGCGCGCTGCGGACGCTCGACCCCACGTTGCGCTGGATGACGCGGACGGCCAGCGACAGCTCAGTGATCTCCTTCGCCCCGGCGCTGCCGGCCATCGACATCTTCCCGGTCGAGAAGCTGAAGGAAGTGACGGCTGATGTGCTGGACCGCGAGCCAATTCGGGCCCTGACGCTCTCGCCGGTCGAGGGCCTACCGGAGCTGCGCGCGGCGGCGGCGAAGCGCATCGGGGCGCGGCCGGAGCAGGTGCTGGTCATCTCCGGCGCAATGCAGGGGATCGACCTGGTGGCGCGCTGCCTGCTCGATCCCGGCGACACCGTCGTCATGGACCGACCCGGCTACCTGGGCGCGATCCAGACCTTCCGGGCGTCCGGCGCCAGCATCATCGGCTGGGACATCGAGCGCGCTGACCTCGACGAGCTGGAAGATCTGCTGGTGCGCTACCGGCCGAAACTGCTCTATACCAACCCGACATTCCAGAACCCGACCGGCCGTGTGATGCCCCTCGGGGTGCGGCGCGACCTGCTGGAACTGGCCAACCGTCATCGCCTGCCGATCCTCGAGGATGAGCCCTACCGGGAGCTAGCCTTCGACGGCAACCCGCCGCCCTCGCTCTTCAGCCTCGACCGGCACGCCCTGGTCATCCACCTCCATACCTTCTCCAAGACGCTGGCCGGCGGGATGAGGATGGGGGTTCTGGCGGCGTCGGAGGAGATCATCGATCAGCTCGCGCTCTTCAAGCAGCGCAACGACGTCTGCTCACCGAGCCTGGAGCAGTTCATCGTGGCGCGCATGCTAAGCGGCGACTTCTTCGACCGCCACATCGAGCGGTTGCGGGCCGAGCATCGCCAGCGCGCCGAGACGATGGCCGCGGCATTGAAACGCAACGTCCCGGCCGGCGTGCTGGCCTTCGAGCCGGCGCGGGGCGGGCTCTACATGTGGGTTACGCTCCGGCCGCGAATCGACAGCCACGAGCTGCTGCACCGTGCTGAGGGGCGCGGGGTCGTCTTCGTCAGCGGCGATCCCTTCTACCCCGATGGCGCCGGCAAGAACCAGTTCCGGCTGTGCTTCTCGGCCGTGCCGCCAGCGAAGATCGACGCCGGGATCGAGGTGCTCGCCGATGCGCTGGCAGGGTTCTAGCTGCCGCCCGGTGACGATTGGCGCAATTCCCGGCGATTGATTTCCAGGTGGGAATAAAAGGCATGGGGTCTGAGTTATAGATAACGAGGCTAACGACAGGGGTCGGTAGCGCAGCCCGAGGTCAACCCCCACCCTAGGACCAAGGGCGCGGCACACCAAGATTTCGCGCAATCCGACCCGCTAAGGTCCCTTTCCTCCTTCCCCTTACGCCCGGGCGGATCCCCCACCGCCCGGGCGACCTCCTTTTTGGGAACAAATGTCGCGGATCACGCGGCGTCGAGGCGTGCCAGCCGGTGGTAGAGGCCGTTGCGGAAGCGGGCGCCGAGCTCGGGGATTGCAGCAAGCTCGCGCATCGCTTCGGCATCCCGGCCGCGGAGTGTCTCGGCCAAGCGGCGCACAGTCCATTCGGGATGCGGGCGCGCGACCAGGCGCAGCTCCTGGCCGGCCTCGACGTAGCCCTGCTGGAGGGTGCGGTGATACCAGCCGGTCCAGCCCAGTTCTTCGACCCTGGCGGTCAACGTCGAGATGCGGTGGCGCATGGCAATCTTCCAGCAGGGGCCACGCGGGCTGGTCACTTGTATGACCACCTCGCCGACCTCGAAGGTGTCGCCCAGGCTGACGCTGTCCTCGTCCAATCCCTCGATCGTGAAGTTCTCGCCGAACGCGCCGTGGGGCAAATCGGGCCGCTCCAGTTCGGCGCGCCAGTGCGGGTAGTGGGCCGCCGCGTAGCCCAGCACCGACTGGTCCGGGCCGCCGTGGGCCTGCAGATCGTCCTGCCGGTCGCCGTCGAGGTTCAGCTCGCCCAGCCATACCGGGCCCGTCACCGGCTCCTTGATGATAGCGCTCGACCACGCGCGATCTGGCCGGAAGCCCTGCTCGGCGCCGAAGATCCGCGGCAGGCCAACCTGTATCGATACGAGCCGCGCAGCCATGCGCTCAACCTTCCTGATCACCCGCTTCGGGGTGGTGACTCCGACCGCAACGGTACGATATTTTCCCGATGCGGCGCCGCCTGATGCTCCGCACACTGAGCGGCGACGCGAGCGGCATGATATTGAGGAGTTGAGAATGGCGACGCTGAGCCCGGCTCACGCTACCGAGCGGCTGTGCTACCTCACGACGACCGGCCGGATCACCGGCAGGCCACATGAGATCGAGATCTGGTTCGCTCAGGGCGAGGGCGAACGCATTTACATGCTCTCCGGTGGCGGCCGCAACCGGGACTGGGTGCTGAACCTGATTGCCAACCCTGAGGTCAGCGTGCGCATCGGCGACACAACCTACCGCGGCGTGGCGACGCCGCTCGACGGTCACCCCGAGGAGCCCCTGGCCCGCCAACTGCTGGACGCCAAGTACTACGGCTGGCGCGACGGCCAACCCCTCAGCGACTGGGCCCAGCGGTCATTTCCCGTAGCGATTGACCTGGGCGGATAGGTTGTAGTTTGTAGGGAAGACAGAAGACCCTCACCCCCGGCCCCCTCTCCCTCCGCGCAGCGAGTGTGAGGGGGGAGTGAGACAAGAGTGCTGTTGATCGCTAGCTCTGGTGGTACTGCAGGGCACCCCTCTCCCCGCGAAGCACAGCGGAGTAGTGGGCGGGGTGCCCTCTGGGCCGCGGGCGGGGGTGGATGCTTCCTACAGACTACGAACTACAACCTACAGACTACCGACCCTCTCCGGCGGTCGCAGCGGCGAGGTCGAAGCGCTGATGCGTGAGGTAGGCGACGTTGAGGGGGATGCCGGGGAGGACGCGGTCGACGACGAAGCCGGCGGCCGAGCCGAACTGGTCCTCGACGAGATTGCGGATCTGGTCGTCCAGCTCGACGGCGCCGTTGAAGACGGCCGTCAGCCGCACCTGCTCGCCGTCGTCCGGCGGCACGCCCTTGTCGGAGAGCACGAATAACGAGCCGGTGCCGTCGTCGAACTCGTAGAGGCCGTACTGGTCGAGAAACGGGATGGTGTAGCGCCGCGTGACGACGCCGGTCAGCTCGACGGTGACGCCGTCGTAGCCCTCCGGGTCGGCGCGCAGTTGGGCGATTGTCAGATCGTCGCGCACGCGCTCGCCGCTGCTACGAGTGATGACGATGCCGATGATGATGACGACGATCAGCAGCAGGAAAGCCGCCGCCACGACGATGCCGGGCGAGAGCCAACTCGGCGGGCGCAGGCCCTGCCGCTCGTCGCGCACCTCGACCCAGCGCCCACCGCTCACGGCTCCTCCACCACCCGAAACTCCAGCGTCTGAATGACGACGTCGTCGACCAGCAGCTCGACGCGGCAAGGCTCGCCGCTGGCTTCCGGGTCGACGTCCCCGGCGCGGTCGCTGGCCATCAGGTGCCAGATCTCGCCGTCCTGGTCCAGCGTCACGCTCGCCGGCGGGCTGGTCGCCCGGAGCGTGCCGCTTGGATCGTACCAGCGCGATTGAAAAGTGAACTCCAGATCGCGCACCTGGAACGCGGAAGAGGCCACGAAGACGAAGGCGATGGCTTCGTCGTCCGGCGCGAACGCGACCACCGCGTCGACCGGCGCCTCGATCCCGTCGGCGTTGCGCGCGACGCCGGTGGTCATCGTCGCGCGGGTGACCTGCAGCGCCTCGTGCGCTGGGAGGGGTTGCAGGAAGAGCGCGATATCGCCCGGGGTGTCGTCGGTGTCGATGGTGGCCTCGGCGGGAGCGTAGCTGTCGAGCTCGGCGCGCAGTTGATGGACGCCGTCGGGCAGGTTGGTGATCGTGCGCGGGGTCGTGCCGGCGGCCTGGCCGTTGACGAAGACCTGCGCGCCGGGCGGGACGGTGGTGATGGTGATTTGGTCACTGCTCGCCGACGAGTCGTCGAACAGGATGGGGCGCAACATGATCGAGGAGATCGCGAGCACGATGCCGGTGACGATCACGCCGGCCGCGAACCAGCGCCCGCGCTCGGTCATCCATCGTCTGGGGGCCAGCCGGTGGGGCCAGGACTCTTCGATGACCGTCTCGGATATGGCCGCCGGGGGCGGTAGGGCGCTCTCCGGCAGGGTGATCGACGGCTGCAATCCGACGGCGGTCGCCAGCGCGGCGGCGAACTCGCCGGCGCTGCCGTAGCGGTCGTCCGGCGACTTAGCCAGCGCCTTGCCGATCACCGCGCTCAGCTCAGGTGTCAGGTTCGGGTTGCGGTCGTGGACCGGCAGTGGCGGTTCGCTGATGTGGCCCAGCAGCACGGCGTGGGGCGTGCGGTGCGGGAAGGGTGTCGTGCCGGTGACCAGTTCGTAGACGACGACGCCCAGCGAGTAAATGTCGGATTGCGCCGTGGCCGGGAAGCCCTGGGCCTGTTCGGGCGACATGTAGGCCGGGGTGCCGACGAGCATACCCTGGTTGGTGACGTTGATGTCCTCGGCGGCCTGGGCGATGCCGAAGTCGGTCAGCAGCGCGCGGCCGTCCGCGTCGATCAGAATGTTGCCGGGCTTGATGTCGCGGTGGATGATGCCGCGCTCATGCGCGTAGTCGAGCGCGGCGGCGATCTGCGCCACGTAGCCGGCGACCGCCTGGAGGTCCGGCGCGCCCTGATTGACGAGCTGGCGCAGCGTCGCGCCCTCGACGTACTTCATGGCCAGGAAATAGTGGCCGTCGGCCGTGCGGCCGGTCTCGTAGATCGGGACGATGTTGGGATGGTCGAGGCGCGCCGCCGCGCGTGCTTCGCGCAGGAAACGCTCGACGAAGTTCTCGTCACCGGCCAGCTCGGGCAGCAGGATCTTGAGCGCGCTGACCCGGTCGAGGACGCGATGATGCGCGCGGAAGACACGGGCCATGCCGCCGCGGCCGACCTCTTCCTCGATCACATAGTCCTGTACCTGCTCGCCGATCAGGTCGCTCATCGCCCGTTCGCCCGTCGCACCTCCGGTGTGCGCGCCCCGTGTCCTTCGCCGATATGGAGAAGATGACTACAAGCCTGACACGCCGAAAGTCGCATTATCCAGGGCCATCGTGCCTATTCCAGGCCCGTCCGCGCTCCCACCACCCGGTATACAAGTACGGGTTGGCTGCGGCCCTTGACCTGGCGCGGGCCGAGCGCCTCGACCTCGAAGCGCTCACTGACTCGCGCGTAGGTCGCGTCGCTGATCAGCACATCGCCCAGCCGGGCGTCGGCCTGCAGCCGGGCGGCGACATTGACGGCGTCGCCGATTGCTGTGTAGTTCATCAGCTCCGGCGTGCCGATGTTGCCGACAATCGCCGGGCCGGTGTTGATCCCCACCCCGAAGCCGATCGCCGGCTCCCCGCTCGCGTCGGCGATCATCTCGCGTAGCCGTCGCTGCATCCGCAGCCCGGCGCGGATTGCCGCTGCCTCATGGTCGGCCTGCTCCACCGGGGCGTTGAACATCGCCATCACGCCGTCGCCCAGGAACTTGTCGAGCGTGCCCAGCTCGGCGAAGATCTCGCGCGTCGCCAGGGCGAGGTAGCGGTTGAGGATGGCCACGACCTCCTCAGGCTCGCGCTGCTCGGCGAGCGTGGTGAAGCCGCGCAGGTCGGCGAAGAGGATCGTCACCTCCTGTCGCGTCCCGCCGAGCTGGACGTCGTCCGGGTTTTCCAGCAGCTGCTCGACCACGCGCGGGGCCAGGTAGCGGCCGAACAGCTGGCGAATCTGCTGGCGCCGGCGCGCCTCGGCGCGGCGTGCTTCCTCCAGCCGCACCACCTCGGTGAGGTCGTTGAGGAGGTAGACGAAGCCCTGATTCTCCGGCGGCTCACCGCCACCGCGCAGCGTCGCTACCCGGGCTGTCAGGAAAACCCGCTCGCGCTCGCCGAGCTCGCCGCTCCAGTCGTGGCCGACCATCATCGTCTGGTCATCGGCGTGCGCCTGGGCACTCAGCGCCCCCAGCCAGGCGGCGAACGAGCCGGTGACAACCTCGGCCAGCGGCCGGCCGAGCGCTTCCCCCGCCGCGACGCCGGTGAGCTGCTCGGCGGCGGGATTCCAGGTGGTCACCAGGCCGCGCTCGTCGACCGCGATCAGCGCAGAGGACATCGAGCGGATGATCGACTGCTGGTGAGCCTGCTGGCGAGCCGTCTCTGCGTGCAGCCGAGCGTTCTCGATGGCCGCCGCGGCCTGCCCGGCGAAGGTCGCCATCAATTCCAGGTCGTCGCGCGTGAAGGCCGCGCGCTGGACCGATGACGCCAGGTAGAGCGCCCCGACCGTGCGCTGGCGCGCCGCCAGCGGCACGGACAGGATGGAGCGCAGCGATAGCCCGACGACCGAGTCGAAGCGGCTGGCCGCCGGATCGCTGAGCGCGTCGCCGGTGATGAACGGCTCGCCGCGCTCGATGACTTGCCGGACGATCGAGCGGCTGAACAGGGTTTCGTCGCTGGCCGGGCGGATGCGGCCGGAGGGTGTCAGCACGAACTGGCGCGCTTCCTCAAAGTTGGGCTGGCCCCGCTCGTCGCAGAGGATGACGGCGGCGTGCTCCCCGCCCAGCAGCGCCAGCAGCTCCTGCATGACCGAGTTGATCGTCTCGTCCAGGTCGAGGGACGCCCCCAGCGAGCGCCCGGCGCTCTGGAGAATTGCCAGCCGCTCGCTCGTCGTCTCGCTCGCCAGCGCAGCCCCGCTGACATGCACGACGACGGCGCTGGCACTGTCCGCCCCGCTGCGCTCGCGTGCCAGCGCCACCAGTGCTTCCGCGGGATCGGCGCTGGCGCTGCGCTCGATTGCGGCGCGGATATCGTCCGGCTCGAGCTGCCGCCCGGTCCCGTCGCTGGCCAGGACGAAGTAGCACTCCCCGGCGATGCGCTGGCTGGTGATGTCGATCTTGATCCGCCGCTCGATGCCCAGCGCGCGGGTCAGGACGTTGCGGCGCGGGTGGCCCGCGGCTTCCTCGGGCGTCAGCCGCCCCGCGGCGACCTCTCCGGCCACCCAGGTGTGGTCGCGGGTCACCTGCTCGACCGCCGCGCCGGTCGCGATGTAGCCCCGCGCGCGGCCGATGTGCGCGATGACGGCCTCGCCGCTGACCAGCGCCAGCGCCAGCAGCGTGGCGCCGGCGACCTCCCCGCTCTGCGGGCGGGTGCTGCGCAGCATGTCGTTGGCGCGTTCGATGGCCGTGCGCAGGCGCGCCTCGGGGTTGGAAATGGCACTGTTCCAGTAGTGCTCGACGACGATCCTGGCTGCCAGCCGGCTGGCGTGGAGCGCCTCATCGCGCGGTCCGAAGCCGTCGGCCACGACCCAGATCGAGCCCTTCTGGGCGCGCTCGAAGGGCGTGTTCGCCTCCCGCGACTCGACGGTGTCGAGCAGCACGTCCGCGTTCCGCCCCGGCGTGCTCGCCTGCCAGGCCTGGTAGCTGACCACCGACGATGACATCTGCGCTTCGTTCCGCTCTTGGCCTCGACACTGAGGAAAGTATAGGAGGGGAGGTTGGAGTGAGTAGTTCGTAGTTCGTAGGTTGTCGTTTGTGGGAGGCCGGGGGTGAGGGCCGTCTACAATCCTCGCAACGTCATCCGAGAGAGCTAAAGAGGGAGCGGCAGGATGAAGAAGGTGTTGATCACCGGCGCGGGGGGCACGATTGGGACGGCGCTACGCCGGTTGGCCGGGGATCGCTATGAGTTCAGCTGCCTGACCCACCGGCCGCACGACTTCCCCAGCACGGTCGCCGACATCGTCGATCTGGAGGCGATCCAGCCGGCGTTCGAGGGCATGGACGCCGTCGTGCATCTGGCCGCCGACGCCGGGGTGGAGTCGCCCTGGGAGTCGATCCTCCAGAACAACATCATCGGCACCTACAACGTCTTTGAGGCCGCTCGCCGGGCCGGGGTCGAGCGCATCGTCTTCGCCAGCAGCAACCACGCCGTTGGCGGCTACGAGATCGAGGGCGCGCCGGGGATCTACGCCTTGGACGATCCGCGGCAGATCGACGAGACGGTGCAGATCCGGCCCGATAGCTACTATGGCGTGTCCAAGGCTTTCGGCGAGGCACTGGGGCGGTATTATGTCGACGCATTCGGGATGCGCGTCTTCTGCCTGCGGATCGGCTGGGTGCGCGCCGACGATGACCCTCACCCGAAGGAGCGCAGCGGCGCGACCTGGCTCGACCTGCCGACGCCGGAGGATTTCTATGCCCGGCTGCGGACGATCTGGCAGTCCCAGCGCGACTGCGTGCAGCTGATTACGAAGTGCCTGGACGCCGAGCACATCGACTATGGCATCTACTATGGCATGTCGAACAACCCGCGCCAGTTCTGGTCGCTGGAGAACGCGCGCCGCGAGCTCGGCTATGAGCCGCAGGACAGCGCCCCGGTCGACCTGGGCTAGCGCGGGGCGGCGATTCTCAGCCGCTCACCAGCCGGCTCACAGCGAATTCTCAGCATCCGGCGCTTGTCTGGAAGAGCACCGGCCGAACCACTGCGGCACACCCGCGGCCGGGGATGCTGAGAGGAGGCGTCGAGGGAATCAAGCGGGACAATCTAAACCAGGACGACTCTTAGGACGACCCGTCGCCGGAGCGCCACACCCCTTCGGCGGCGGGTCGTTCGCTGCCCGGCTCTCAGGTGGTTCTCAGCCGGGCGTGCTTACATTGGGGCAGCGCGTGACTGGAACGGACTCCCCGAGATGAAGACTGGAATTGCCGCCGGCTATCTCAACGGGACGGGCGAGGAGCGCCAGCGCGTTCTGGTGGTCGACGACGAGGAGGCGATCACCGAGCTGGTCTCGACCGCGCTGCGCTTCGTCGGTTTCGACGTTAGGACGGCCGCCAACGGTCGGCAGGCGCTGGCCGACGCGGCTCACTTCATGCCGCACCTGATCGTGCTCGACGTGATGATGCCGGGGATGGACGGCTTCGAGGTCTGCCAGCGGCTGCGCGAGAGCGGCGACGGCGTGCCGGTGATCTTCCTGACCGCCCGCGACGATCAGGACGACAAGCTGCGCGGCTTCACCAATGGCGGCGACGACTACGTTACCAAGCCCTTCAGCCTGGAGGAACTCGTTGCCCGCATCCACGCCGTGCTGCGCCGCACCCGGGCGAGCAGCGCCCTGGCCAGCGGGCGCCACCGCTACGCCGACCTGGAGCTCGACGAGGAGGCGCACCGCGTCTGGCGCGGCGGCCGGCTGGTGCACCTCTCGCCGACCGAGTTCCGCCTGCTGCGCTATCTGCTGGTCAATGCCGAGCGGGTGGTGTCGAAGTACCAGATCCTCGACCACGTCTGGCAGTACGATTTCGACGGCGACGCCAACGTCGTCGAGACGTACATCAGCTATCTCCGCAAGAAGATCGACGACCGCGAGCCGAAGCTTATCCAGACGGTGCGCGGCGTCGGCTACTCGCTGCGGATCGACGAGGGCTAGGGCGCATGTCGATCAAGGCCCGGCTGGTGATCATCATCAGCGTTCTGGTGTCGGCCGGCTTCGTGCTGACCGGCATCGTCGCGGTGCGCGCCACCCACGCCGGGATGATCGACCGGGTCGATGAGACGCTCTTCGCGATTCAGGCCAAGTCCGGGGCGAAGCCGTCGGGCGGCCGGAACGGGAGCCAGGCCCAGGCGAGCGGCCCAAACAGCGGCGACGACGTCTACAAGCGCAGCACCGCCTGGCTGTCGCTCGACGGGCAGGGAAACGTCCTCAACTCCGCGCCCTCCGGGTACGCTGGCGACCCCGACCCGCTGCCCGACCTCTCGGGCTACGACGCTGGCGAGCTGACCGAGCGCGCCGGTGAGGTGTTCACGGTC
>DATGQR010000593.1:0-23157 GCA_035304105.1 Thermomicrobiales bacterium
CCTCGGCCGAGAGGTTGATGACCTTGGCGTAGCAGCCGCCCTCGAAGTTGAAGACGCCCTCGTCCGACCAGCCGTGCTCATCGTCGCCGATCAGGGTGCGCGACGCGTCGGAGGAGAGCGTCGTCTTACCGGTGCCGGAGAGCCCGAAGAAGAGCGCCACGTCACCGTCCGGCCCGACGTTGGCTGAGCAGTGCATCGACATGACGCCCTGGAGCGGCAGCTGATAGTTCATGATCGAGAAGATCGACTTCTTGATCTCGCCGGCGTATTCGGTGCCGCCGACGAGGATCAGGCGCTGCTCGAGGTCGACCAGGATGAAGGTTTCCGAGCGCGTGCCGTCGACCTCGGGATCGGCGAAGAACGAGGGAGCCTGAAGGACGGTGAAATCGGGCTGCATGTCGGCCAGCTCGTCGCGCTCCGGGCGGATGAACATGGTGCGCGCGAAGAGGCTGTGCCAGGCTTTCTCGGTGACGACGCGGATGGGCATGCGATAGGCGGGGTCAGCGCCGACATAGAGATCCTGTACGTAGATATCACGCTCGCTGAGGTGGCGGGCGACCTTCGTGTGGAGCGCGTCGAACTTCTCGCGGTCGAAGGGCTGGTTGACCTCGCCCCACCAGATGTTCTCTTCGCTGGGCTGCTGGCGGACGAAGAACTTGTCCTTCGGCGAGCGGCCGGTGTACTTGCCGGTGCTGACGCTGAGCGGGCCGTGGCTGGCCAGCACACCCTCGCCATTTTTCAGCGCCAACTCGACCAGCCGAGCAGGAACCAGGTTCCAATGGACGTTGCCGGTGGGTTGCAGGCCATGATGTTCCAGGCCGTACCTGCTCGCCCTTCTTTCAGGTGCTTGAATCACGGTTTCCCTCGTCTCTCCTGTGATCCGTCGCGCCGGGCATAAAGCGGCGTGAGTCTCTGCGTTAGCTGTCTATCTTACCCGACATCGGGCTCGTTCACGGTGGAGCGGGAGCGTCACCGGGGGTGGGATTTCAGCATTCCTGGTGGGAGGAAGGGTGGCGCGCCATTAGTCCTGATCGCCGCGGTACGACCTTGATCATATCACCATATTGCGATATACTTATTGTGACAATTCAAGAGCGTGTGTGCGAGAAGGTGCACCGTCTCGAAAGGTGGAGACAAGACAATGAACATCCTCAAGAGGATCGCCAACACGATGCGCGGCTACCCGAGTGAGGGCTCGCTGCAGTACTTCTACGGCGCGCTGGCCGTCCGCAACCAGGAGGGTGGCCCGCGCTTCAGCGAGAGCAAGCGCGATTACGAGGCGCTGCGCAAGAGCGAGCGCTACATGATCATCTAACCCGGTAGCGGGCTGCGCGAGGCTTTTCTCCCGGGAGCCACGCGCGATTTTCTGCTGCGAGGCGGCCATTGCAGGCCGCCTCGTTTGCGTTCGGGAAGCGGCCCGGCGGGCATTACCCCGCAAAACTTGACGCTTCCCGGAACATCTGTATACTTACTCACCAGAGTGGCGCATTCGTCTAGCGGCCTAGGACACCGCCCTCTCAAGGCGGAGATCACGGGTTCGAATCCCGTATGCGCTACTAAGCTTCGAGGGCGGGAATCACTCCCGCCCTCAAGCATTTTCGGCGCGCGTCGCCGCGCTGCTCCGTTTAGACGCAAACCTTCAATTCGCCGGCGCCAGCAGCCCCTCGGCGTCGACCTCCGGCGTGGGCACGGCCCGCGCCGCCCAGAGCCGCTCGCAGAGCGCGAGCATCATCAGCAGGAAGATGGAACCCCACAGGAAGCCACCGAGCACGTCGCTCGGCCAGTGCGCGCCGACGTAGATGCGGCTGAACCCGATACCCAGGATCATCGCCGCCGCCAGCGCCTGGAGCAGCCGCTGCCCGGGGAAGGGGCCCAGCCGCCCGGCCACCCAGATCAGGCTGCCGTAGAGCAGCAGCGCCCCAGTCGAGTGGCCGCTCGGGAAGCCGAAGCCGTCGAAGACGCCCCAGACCTCGACGCCGTCGCCGGCCGGCCGCGGGCTGGCCAGCAGCTCCTTCAGGATCGGGTTGAGGATGCGGACCACGATGGTCGCCAGCACCAGCGAAGACTCGAACGCGCGGTGAAAGTAGGCCAGCAGCATCACGGTCAGGCCGCCCAGCGCCAGCGATGCTGGCGTGTCGCCGATCCAGTTGAGCGCGTGGACGACGCCCACCAGCGGGCCCAGGTCGAGGCCCTGAACGGCCTTCGTTATCGTCACGTCGAGCCCGAGCGTCCCGCTGCCGGCCGCCGGAATCGAGAGCGCGACGGCCACGAATGCCTGTATCGCGAACAACGTACCTCGGCTGAACCCCCACCGCATATCTGTCTGCCGCTCCATCACGTACCATCCCGTTCCCATCATGCGTTACTCAACTCCGCGCCTCCGGCCGGTGACCAGCCGCGCCAGTGGCGGCGCGGCTGGATTCCTGAGCGCTGCGAGCTAGTCGTCGAATTGAACCGCCAGCACCTCGCCGGTCATGGCGTCAACGATGACCTCGTTGACTCCACCGATCTCGACGACGTAGACCAGGCCGTCGCGATAGCGCTCCAGTTCGACCTCCCCGACGCGGCCCTCGACTTCACCCTGCGCGATAGCGACAGCCTCTTCGGGGCTGATCGCGGCCTCTTCCAGCAGGTACGTGCCGTCATCCAGCGCGCCGGTCACGTCCCAGGCGTCGTCGCGATCGTCATCGAAGTCACGGTCGTCGTCGAATGGACCGTCATCGTCACGCTCGAGGATGTCGCCGCTGTTGCCGTGAATCTCCAGCTCGACGCCGTTGGAGAGCGTGACCTCGTAGACCGGCGCGCCGTCCTCGTCGTCCGCCTCGATGTAGAGCACCGTGGCGTCGGGGTATTCGGCGACGGCGATCTCGGCCGCATCTTCCTTGCTCAGATCGGCCCCGGTAATGTCCTGGGCCAGGCTGGCAACCGGCCCGGCGGCCAGCCCGCCGGCGACCAGCATGACGGCCGCGCCGGCCCCGATCAGCCAGGTTCGCGCTGACATCTGAAATCGCATCTTCTCGTATCCCTTCGCATATTGCGTCTGACTCTGTGTGTCGCGCCGCCACCCGGCGGCCTCTGGATCAATCCTCCCGCCGCTCGATAAAGTCCTGATGAAGTCATCCTGAAATCATCCGGCCAGTTTTCCCGCGCTCCGGCGGGGATTGACTTCATCCAGGCTTTATCGAAGCTGGCTAGACTTCGGCGTGAGTTCGAGTCGTGTTCGAGAGGGAATCGTGATGCGCATCCTGGTCGTCGAAGACGAGGTCCGCCTGGCCGAAATGATCGCCCAGGGCTTGGGCGATGAGGGCCACGCAGTGACGACCGTGCATAGCGGCGAGGACGCGCTCGACCACGCGACGGTCAGCGATTTCGACGCCATCGTGCTGGACGTGATGCTGCCCGGCATCAGCGGCATCGATGTCTGCCGCAGCCTGCGCGCCCGCCGCATTCAGACGCCGATTCTCATCTTGACGGCGCGCGACGCCGTCGAGGACCGCGTGGCCGGGCTGGACGCCGGGGCCGACGACTACATGATCAAGCCCTTCGCCTTCGCGGAGTTGTCGGCGCGCCTGCGGGCGCTCTCCCGGCGGCCGCCGGAGAGCCTCGACCCGGTCCTGCAGGTCGGCGAGCTGCGGCTGGACCCGGCCACCCACCAGGTCTGGCGCGGCGACGAGGAGTTCGTGCTGCCGAACAAGGAATTCCGCATCCTCGAATACCTGATGCGCCACCCCAACCAGGTGCTGACTCGCGCGATGATCACCGACCACGTCTGGGACTACGATTTCCCCAGCAGCGCCAACGTCGTCGACGTCCACATCCGCTCGCTGCGCCGCAAGCTGGAAGACCCCTACGAAAAGAAGCACATCCAGACTGTGCGCGGCGTCGGCTATCGCATCGTGGATCCCGATGCTTGAGCGCCTGCCGATCCGCTGGCGGCTGACGCTCTGGTACGTCGCCCTGCTGGCCCTGGCGCTGGCGGCCTTCGCCGGCGCCTTCTACTTCGGCTTGCGCTTCACGCTGCTGCGCGCGCTGGATGACTCCCTGGAGGCGCGCGCCGAACTGGTCGAGAGCGGCATCGCCTTCGTCGACGGGGAGCTGTCGGTGGCCGCGGCCGGCCCGGAGGACTCCGACGAGCAATTCGTGCGCGTGACCGCGGCCGACGGCCGGGTGATCCTCGACACCAGCGGAGATTTCGACGAGCCGGTGGTGAACCCCGACGGCGTCGCGGCCGCGCTGGATGGCGATGAGGACCTGCGCACGGTGACGGTCGATGATGACCCGGTGCGCATCCTCAGCCGGCCGATCGAGCGCGACGGCCGGGTCGTCGGCGTGCTGGAAGTGGGCGAGGAGAACGAGACCGGCGAGACACTGGGACAGGTGGCGCAGGTGCTGGCCATCTCGATCCCGGCCGTGTTGCTCGTCGCGGCCGGCGGCGGCTACTGGCTGGCCCGCCGGGCGTTGCAACCGATCGACCGGATCACGCGCACCGCGGCCGACATCGGCGAGCGCGACCTCTCCCGGCGCATCGACGACGTGGCGCTGCCGGACGACGAGCTGGGCCGCCTGGCGCGCACCTTCAACGCCATGCTCGAGCGCATCGAGCTCGCCTTCGAGCGCCAGCGCCGCTTCACCGCCGATGCCGCCCACGAGCTGCGTACCCCGCTGGCCCTGATGCGCGGCCAAATCGACCTGGCGCTGGCGCGCGACGACCTGGGGGAGAGCGAGCGCGAGACCCTAGCGAACCTGGGCGCCGACGTCGATCGGATGACGCGCCTGACCAGCGCCCTGCTCACCCTGGCGCGCGGCGACGCCTACGGCCTGGAGTTGGAGCGCGAGCCGGTCGAGCTGGCCGACCTGCTCGACCTGGTGGCCGAACAGTATGCGCCGCTGGCCGCCGAGCGCGGCGTGCGGATCGAGGTCGACGCCGAACCGGTCACGCTGCGGGCCGACGGCGACCGGCTGATCCAGGTGCTGGTCAACCTGATGGACAACGCGCTGCGCCACGCACCGGACGGCAGTCGCATCGAACTGGGCTGCCGCGCGTCGAACGGCCGCGCCCGCTTCTGGGTCGGGGACCAGGGACCGGGCATCCCGCCCGAGCACCTGCCCCATATCTTCGAGCGCTTCTACCGCGTCGACCCGGGCCGGGATCGCGAGCGCGGCGGCACCGGGCTGGGCCTCGCAATCACCAAGCTGATCATCGAAGCGCACGGCGGCCGGATCCAGGTCGAGCGCTCGGCGCCCGGAGATACCCGCTTCACCTGCGAGCTGCCCGTCGGGTAACTTCATCCACGCATCGCACGGCCACACACAGCGTGCCGGCCGGCGCCAGCTACCAAGGTCATGCCCGGCAGACGTTCGTACCGCGAGCGATGGGCCGCTGAGTCCCTTGTGACCTGACGTGCGCCTGATTATCGTCAAGGCCGAGTAAGGCCGGGGCCTGTCGACGGCCGGTTGCTCTCGGAGACGAACCCGGTCATGCGCGGCGACACGCCCTGACGTGGGCGACACGGGCCGCGGAGTCATGACCTCGCTTCACCAGGAACGCTGGCACGACCAGGGATACACACGTATATGCGCGTACGACTCTACATCTCGAGTCTGGTCCTGATGGCCGGCACCCTGACCGCGGCGCTGCTCATCCAGGGCGGCCGTCCCGAGGTCCGGGATCTTCTTCTGGCGGCCGTGCTGAGCGTGTTGATCGCCCTGGCGTCACGCACCCCCCTGCACTTCGACTTCAAGAGCAACGTCATCCTTGACACCGGCCTGATCTACGCGGCCGTGCTCCTGCTGCCGCCCGGGATGGCCGTCCTCGCCACCACCTGCGGCGCGCTAGCCGGCCATCTCATCCGGCGGGCCGACGGCATCGAGGCCGCCTTCAACGTCTCTCAGTCGAGCCTTCAGGCGGGGCTGGCCAGCCTCGTGCTGGTGGCCGCCGGCTGGGAGCATTCGCGCTCCGCGTTCGATTCCGTCAGCGACATGGCCGGACCGCTGGGCGCGGCGCTGGCGATCCACCTGGTCAACACCTGGCTGGTCGCGCTGGTCATCGCCCTGCAGTCGGGACTCTCGCCGTTCAGTATCTGGTGGCATTCCCTCACGCGCTCTGACGGGCTGGAGCAGGTGTCGCAGTTCGTCCTGGGTCTGGTCGCAGCGATCATGGCCGTGACCAACGCGTGGCTGGTGCCGGTGCTGATCGTGCCGCTGGGGACTGTCTTCGTCGCCGTCAAGCGCCACTCGCGGCTGCGCTTCCAGACGATCTTCGCCGTCGAGATGCTGGCCGACCTGGTCGACCGCCGCGATCCCTACACCGCCAATCACTCGCGTCGCGTCGCCGCCTACGCCCGCGAGATCGCCACGCGCATGAACCTGAGCAGCGAGGACATCACCGAGATCGAGCGCGCCGGGGCGGTTCACGACCTCGGCAAGATCATCATCGACCGCAGCCTGCTGGCCAAGCCCGGCAAGCTCACCGACGAGGAATGGGAACTTTTCCGCGAGCACCCGGTCATCGGCGCGGAGATCCTGGAAGCCTTCCACGAGTTTCGAGCCGGCGTGGCCTACGTGCGCTCGCACCACGAGCGCATCGACGGCCGCGGCTACCCGGACGGCCTGACCGGCGACGAGATCCCGCTCGGCGCGCGTATCCTGGCGGTCGCCGACGGCTTCGACGCCATGGCCAGCGCGCGCCCCTACCGCGCCGGCCTGCCGCCCGAGGTGGTGCTGGCCGAACTGGAGAAGGGCCGCGGCACGCAGTGGGACGCCCAGGCGGTCGACGCTCTGCTGGAACTGATCGCCGAGGGCCGCATCCGCTTCTCCGAACAGCCCGACCACCCGGTGGTCGTCGACGGCGTCGGCCACCCGATGCCGAGCCTCAGCCGGCCGGAGGAAAGCCGCAGGCTAGACCGTCCCGCCGCCTGAGGCATCTCCGCCGCTCTAGCATGATGTCGTGCCCTTCAAGCCGTGCCGCTGAGTCGCGCCTATGGCTCTTTTCCCCTCGTTCATCCATCCTGCGCACACTCAAGCTTCGCGCCGCAATCTGCCCTGAGAACGACCGGAGCTATGAGGTGAACAAACGAACACCCCGCGCCAACACTCGGATATAGATGGCGGGCCGGGCGTGGCACCATCTGAGCCGACATATGACTGGCCGGCTGTTGGGGAGCAAACAGAACGATGAGCCGCCTTTGAAGACGGGACACCGAATCCGAACCAGCACGCTCGTCCTGCTGACCGCGCTCTGCTGGGCGGGCGCGCTGGGCCTGTCGCTCGCGGCCGCCGGCGACAACGTGCTGCCCGGCGATCTCTGGCTGACACGGCAGATACAGCGCATCGACTTCCCCGGCATCGGCCGGCTGGAGCGCGCCGGCTACTACATCGGCAGCACCGAGGGCTTCATGCTCGCGGGGTTGGCCGTCCTGATCGCGCTGGCGATCGCCCGGCGTCTCGAAGCGGCGCTGCTGATCGCCGGTGTGCTGCTGGTGCGCCCTCTGAACGCGCTGCTCAAGGAGCTGATCGGCAGCCCGCGTCCCAGCGCCGATCTGGTGAACGTGGCGACCGATGCTACTACCGACCCGACGTCGATGGGCTTTCCGAGCGGGCACACAATGAGCGCAGCGCTGCTCTACGGCGCCCTGATCTACCTCGCGGCGGTCATAATCCGTCCCCGCCGCCTGCGCCTGGCAATCCAGGCTGCCGCGGCTGCGACCATCATCCTCGTCGCGCTCTCGCGCATCTACTCCGGCGCCCACTGGCCCAGCGACACCCTCGGCGGCGCGCTCTGGGCATGCGCGTTCCTCGGCATCTTGATCTGGGCGCAGCGCGCCGCTCGGCACCGGCACAGAGCCGAGCGAAGCTAGCGCCCGTCGTTGTCCGATAGGCCAACCACCCCTGCACCCGAACGCCAAACACCATGCAATGTCAGGCAGCCGGGATGACTGGGCACGTCGTAGGCCGAACCGTCGCGTGGCTGGCGCAGTGGCGCGGCCCGAGCCGCCGTTGACACCCCAGCCACTCTCCGCCATCATGCTCCGGACATCGAGCGGGAGATAGCGATACCCGAAGCTATAGAGGAGTGACGATGGCTTTCGAGGATCTGAAACAGCGCGTGCTGGAGGAGATCGACCGCAATGCCGATCACCTGATCGAGAACGTCGGCGAGGTCATCTACCGCGACCCGGAGCTGGGCTTCAAGGAGTTCCGCACGGCCAAGATCGTGGGGCGCGAGTTCAGCCGCCTGGGGCTGGCCTATGACGAAGAGATCGCGATCACCGGGCTGAAGACGACCGTCTCGGCCGGCGGCGGCGCCGGGCCGAACGTGGCCGTCATCGGTGAACTGGACTCGGTGCTGGTGGCCGATCACCCCTTCGCCAACCCCGAGACCGGCGCGGCGCACTGCTGCGGCCACAACGCTCAGATCACGACCATGCTGGGTGTCGCCTACGGCCTGATCCGGTCCGGAGTGCTCGACGAGCTGGCCGGGCGCGTGACCTTCATGGCCGTGCCGGCTGAGGAATACGTCGAGATCTCCTACCGCGACAGCCTGCGCCGCGAGGGCAAGCTGGAGTTCCTGGGCGGCAAGGCGGAGTTCATCCGGCTCGGCGCGTTCGACGACGTCGACATGGCGATGATGGTCCACGGCGCCAGCAACCAGCGCATGACAGCCATTGCCGGGATCAGCGCCTCGAACAACGGCTTCATCGGCAAGCAGGCGCGCTTCATCGGCAAGGCCGCGCACGCCGGCGGCGCGCCGCACAACGGCGTCAACGCGCTCTATGCCGCCAACATCGCCCTGGCCGCGATCAACGCCCAGCGCGAGACCTTCAAGGACGACGACACCGTGCGCATCCACCCAATCCTGACGCGCGGCGGCGACCTGGTGAACGTGATCCCCAACGACGTGCGCTTCGAGACGATGGTGCGCGGCAAGACCGCCGAGGCCATCGAGGACGCCGGCAAGAAGGTCGACCGCGCGCTCAAGGCCGGAGCCATGGCGCTGGGCGCCGAGGTCGAGATCACGACCCTGCCAGGCTACATGCCGCTGGCCAACAACCCGGACATGGCGAAGCTCTTCAAGCAGAACTTCCTGACGATGTACAGCGAAGACGAGTGGGAAGAGACCGGCCACCGCACCGGCTCGACCGACATGGGCGACGTCACCTACATCATGCCGGGCCTGCACCCCTACGTGAACGGCTTCTCCGGCACCGGCCACGGCAGCGACTGGGCGATCAACGACAAGTACCAGGCCTACGTCCTGCCCGCCAAGCTGATGGCCATGACCGTCATCGACCTGCTGGCCGGCGGCGCCCAGGGCGCCAAGTCCATCCTCGACGGCTACAAGCCGCTCATGACCAAGGACGAATACCTCGCCTTCATGCGCTCCAACTCCCGCGAGGAGACGTTCAAGGGCGAGTAGCGGCGCGCCGCGAAATTCACGAACTCGGCTAATCTCCATCCATCCGGTAATCGCTGCGGGTGGATGGAGATTTGCTGTGGGCGCGAGCGAAGTTGTGCGCTACGAGGTCCGGGACCGCGTCGCGCTGATCACGATCAACCGGCCGGAGAAGCGCAATGCGATCAGCGCGCGGGTGGCGCTGGACTTGCAGGCGGCGTGGGAGCGGTTCGAGGCGGGCGAGGAGCGGGTCGCGGTGATCGCCGGGGAGGGCGGGCACTTCTCGGCTGGGGCGGATGTCAACGACCTGCCGGAGCTGTGGCGCTGCATCCCGGGGATCGGGGCGACGGTCGAGAAGCCCGTCGTCGCGGCGACGAGCGGCTACTGCATCGGCGGGGCGATTGTGCTGGTGCAGATGTGCGACCTCTGCATCGCCGCCGAGAGTACGTCGTTCATCTACCCCGAGGCGAAGCTCGGCTTCACCGGCGGGATGATCGCCGGGATCGCCGGGCGCATCCCCCACAAGATCGCCATGGAGCTGATGCTAATGGGCAGGCCGATGTCCGCCCAGCGGGCCTACGAGGTCGGCTTCGTCAATGCCGTCGTGCCGGACGGCCAGCACGTCGACACCGCCCTAGAGTGGGCCGCCGAGCTCGCCGAGCACGCGCCGCTGGTGCTGCGCACGCTCAAGCGCTTCGTCACCAATCAGATGCTGCCGCAGGGGCCGTCGGAGCTGATGGCGCTGGCGCATCGCGATCTGCAGGTGATCCAGACCAGCGCCGACATCGAGGAGGGCGCCGCCGCCTGGCGGGAGAAGCGCGCGCCTCGCTTCAGCGGCTCATGACGCGGTTCCGGCTCACTCAGCCGGACGCCGGGCGCGCCAGACGCCGTAGCCGCCCAGGCCGAAGAGCAGACCGCCCAGGGCGACCGACGCGACCTGCCAGGGATCCACGCCCTCATCTTCTGGCGCCTCGTTCACGCGCACGCTCTGGCTGACATCGAGCACCAGCCCATCAGCCAGTTGAATGGACGCCGTGTCCGCAACCGGGGTGACAGCCAGGCTCCCGACTGTCGGATCGACCGTCCCCTCGAAGGCGGCGGCAGGGGCCTGCGTGCTGGTCGGCGTTCGAGATGCCGTCGCGCCGGGTGACGGCGTGCGGCCGGGAGTAGTCGCCTGATCCTGTTCTCGCTCTTCCGCCGTGCCTGTATGCGTGGCAGATGGCGTCGCGTTGGGCTGCGGCGTAGCGGTCGGCGCGCGGGTGGCAGACGGGCGCGGCGTCCCCGTCGGCGTGGACGAGGGCTGCGCGGTGGCGGTGGGTTGGCCCGGTTCGGGCTCCGTCGGGGTTTGGGTCGCTGTGGGGCGCGGCGTCGGCGTTCCCGTCGATGTCGGTGTTGGCGTCGGCTCCGGAGTAGCCGTCGAAGTCGGCGATGGAGCGAGTGTGGCGGTCGGTGTCGGCGTTGGGGTGGCCGTGTTCGTCGCCGTCGGCGGAGCGGTCGCCGTGGCGGTCGCGGTGGGCGTGAAGGCAGCCGTCGCGGTGGCCGTGGCGGTCGAGGTGTTGGTGGGCGTCGGCGTGAAGGTAGCCGTCGCGGTGGCCGTCGCAGTGAACGTCGGCGTCGGCTCCTGAGCGACGCTGAGCGTGAGCACCGGGCCATTGAACGAGGATGACAGGGTTTGGCTGGAGTTGGTGATGCACGTTCCTCTGGCCGAGAGCGTGATGGAGAACTGCGCGCCGGGCGCGGCAGAAGTCGAAACGGTCGCGTCGACGGTCGTGCCGAACGTCATCACATGCTGACCGGGATCAGGCGGACTGAATACCCAGTGGTTCGCGGCGAGCGTGGCGCCGACCTCGCCATGTGGGTTGTTCAGCACGGCGAAGATCTCCCCAAACGACACGTTCGCGACGCTGGCATGCACGCCGATGCGGAACGTCGCGGTGCCGCCCGGCTCGACCAGCGCGCCAGATGAGCCCTCGGCACTGAGGGATATGACGCAGGCTTCGCTCTGCTGCGCGAGGACCTGCGGTCCCGGCACGCCATCCCCAGCAAGGAGGAAGGCCCGAACTGGCAGCAGCGCGAACGCCAGCAGGCAGCCGCGTCGCACTGAAGATAATCCCATTGGAGTGCGCGCTCTCGTTCATACATGCGAGACGGGTGCCAGCTTATCATTCGTCAGCCTTCCTCTCAATCCGCCGCGCCGCTTACCGGCTTGGCCTGGCCTCTGCGCCCCGAGCGGCCCGCAACTGCTACGAAGTTGCAATGCCGCGAGCGCGCCGCTTGGCGGGCTTGCAACGCCCTCGATCGGATAATTGGGTGAACACACGCGGCCGTCGCTTCGCTCGACACTGGATCTGGATTCAGGAGGGAGTCATGGCGCAACTGGAGCACGAGCGCGCGCGAGACAGCGCGTTCGGGACAGAGATCATCCGGCGCAGCTTCATCTGGGCGGGGCTGCTAATGGGCTCGGCCATCGTTCTCAAAGACCTCATCACCGCGACCGACTTCGTCTACCTGATGCTGGTCTTCGTCACAGCATGGGGATTCGATCAGCGCACCTTCCCGCAGGCGGGCAAGTGGGCCGGTCCGCTGGCAGCCGCGGCCATCATCATCGTCGCCAGCATTTTGAAGCTCGTGATGGAATGGTGATCTGATGCCGCGCCGCGACGGGCTCGCCGCGTGGCATCAGATTCCGGCGCGCAACTGAATTCCAAACGGCCGGCGGGGGTATACTCGCCGGCCGTTTTCGAGCGGACGCGAATCTGTTATGAATGAGGGCGCGAAACAGTCGAACCCTCCGGAAGCGAGCGCGACCGCTGATTGAGCCATCCTCCGCCGCGGCCGAGCGACACCTGCCGTTGCCGGTCACCGGCGCGCTGGTGGTCGCGGCCATGACGGCTACCACCAACGCTCAGGTCACGGGGCTCCTGCTGACCTCGATCGCCGATGACCTTGATCGCTCGGTCGGGCTGGTCGGTGGGCTGCGCGCGCTCTCGGCCGCGACCGCGCTGCTGACCGCCTTTCCACTCAGCCGCGTCGCCGATCACTACCCGCGCAAGTACCTGATCGTGCTCGGGCTGGGCCTGATGGCCACTGCCGCGAGCGTGGCGATGCTCGCCCAGGGGCTGGCCTGGTTCCTGCTCTACTACATCCTGGCCGGCGCCAGCGACGTGATCCTCTTCGCGATGCTACTGGCGGCCGCCAGCGACTACGTGTCAGGCCGCGCGCTGGACCGCGCCAACGGCTTCGTCATCGGCGCCTTCAGCTTGCCGGGCTTCATCGTCGTGCCGCTCGCCGGGCTGGTATCGGACAACTTCGGCTGGCGCTACAGCTACCTGCTGAGCATCGGCCTGGCCGCCAGCGCCGCGCTCCTGGTGCTGGCATATCTTCCGGTAGTCGCGCCGACCACGCGGCCGCCCGTCTCGACATTACGCCACCTGCGCGCGCTTATGGCCCGGCCCGGATTGACGATGATCCTGCTCGGCAACCTCATGCGCTTCGCGGCGCTCACCGTGCTGATCGCCTACACAGCGGCCTACTTGATCGAGCGCTTCGACCTGTCCGACGGCCGGGCGGGGATCTACTTCGGCTTCGGCTCGGTCGTCTTTCTGCTGGCTGCGATGACCAGCGGCGCGCTGCTCGCGCGGCTCGGCTTGCGGCGAGTGATGCTCCAGGGCGGGCTGTTGATCGCCGCGGGGTTATTGATCGCCTTCCTGCCCGGGGTTCCGGGCGTGCTCGCGGGCCTGGGGTTGCTGACCGGCGCGTTGCTCGGCGTCCATGAAAACGGCTCGCTTGGCATGATCCTGCGCATGGCGCCGGAAGCGCGCGGCGCGGCGACCTCGCTGAACGAGATCTGCGCGGCGCTCGGAGGCATCGCCGGCTCGGCGCTGGGCGGCCTGATCATCCAGCAGACCGGCTTCGGCGGGTTAGGCGTGCTGCTGGGCGCCGTCGCGCTGGCCGCGGTCGCCTTTACCTACCTGGCGTTCGAGCTCGCGGGCCGTCAACCAGCACGCGCGTAAATCCGCGGGAACTGTCGTACACTGTAGATACGAATCCATCAAATGAAAGGTGCGGGTCATGAGCGGGCTACTCGCGAAGATCAAGTCATTGATCACGCCAGACCGCGCGAACCAGGCGGCCGACGCCATCGAGAAGAATGTCACCGACCAGCGGGTCGATCAGGCCATGGGGCGCGTGCCCGGCGCGGACCGCTTCGCCGACCGCGTGCCCGACAACGTCGGGGAAAAGGCCGCCGACACCATCCGCGACCAAGCCGGGGGCGGCGAGCGCGGCTTCCGTGAGGGTGAGCCGCGGGAGTAGGGAACAGGTAACAGGGAAGAGGGAACAGGGAAAGACGGCCCTCACCCCCGGCTCCTCTCCCAATCACCCAGAGGGTACCCGGGAGAGGGATTCCCTCTAGTTCAATCAGAGCCAGCGAGCAACTGCACTCTGCCCCGGCCCCCTCACCCTCCGCGCAGCAAGTGGGCGGGGTGCCCTCTGGGCTGCGGGCCGGGGGGTGAGGGCCTCCCCTCACACGACACCTTCTTGCTGCAGGCGCTCGATCTCGGCGTCGGCGTAGCCCAGGAGATCGCGCAAAATGGCGGCGCTGTGCTCGCCGAGGAAGGGGCCGCGGCGGTCGGGGGCGTCCTGGAGGTCGCCGCTGACCTTGATGGCGGTGGCAGTCTGCTTGAGCGGGCCGAAGTCGGGGTGGTCGACTTCGAGAATCATCTGGCGGGCCTGGACCTGCTCGTCGGCCAGCGCCTGGTTGATGTCGTTGACCGGAGCGCAGGGTACCTTGCCGCGCAGCCGTCCCAACCACTCGTCGGTCGTGCGCGTCTTGAAGCGCGCGGCCAGGTCGGCGGCCAGCTCGTCGCGATGCTCCAGGCGACCGGCGAAGCCCTGGTAGCGCGGGTCATCGATCAGGTCCTGGGCGTCCATGGCGCGAGCCAGATCCAGCCAGAACTTCTCCTTGGCGCAGAACACCACGATCCAGCCGTCAGCCGTCTGGAAGACCTGCGAGGGCACGATGCTCGGGTGGGCGGATGCCGACAGCCGCTCCGGCTGGTAGTCGCGGTTGAGCGTCCAGATGGCGACGTAGTTGAGCATCGAGACGGCAGTGTCGAGCAGGCTGACGTCGACGTCGCAGCCGACGCCCGTCGCGCGCGCCCGGATGATGCCGGAGAGCATCCCGGTCATCGCCGCCAGCCCGGCCGAGAAATCGACGACCGAGAAGGCGCTCTTGGCCGGCGGGCTGCCCGGCTCGCCGGTCAGGCTCATCCAGCCGGCGTAGGCCTGCATCAGATAGTCGTAGGCTGGCTCGGCCTTGCGCGGGCCGGTGAGCCCGTAACCGGTGAGCGAGCAGCAGACGATCTTCGGGTTGATGTCCTTCAGGTGCTCGTAGGTGAGCCCCAGCGCCTCCGGCTGGTCACCGCGCAGGCTGGAGAAGACCGCGTCGGAGACCTTCACCAGGTCGTGGAAAACCTTGCGGCCGTCCGGGTGCTTGAGGTCGAGCGTCAGGCTGCGCTTATTGCGGTTGAAGGACTGGAAGTAGAGGCTGTCCTTGTCGCCGGTGAAAGGCGGCACCGAGCGCGAGATATCGCCGCCCGCGTGCGGGTTCTCGATCTTGATGACCTCGGCGCCCAGGTCGGCCAGGTGTAGCGTGCCGAACGGCCCGGCTCCGAACTGCTCGACCGCCAGGACGCGCAGCCCTTTCAGCAGATCCTTCATCGCGCCACCCCGCACCAGTCAACCAGGAGATTCGCGATCGTCTTGGTCGCCGTCAACAGCTCAGTGATCGAGATGTGCTCGTCGTGCTGGTGGGCCACGCGCACGTCGCCGGCCCCGTACATCACGCAATCCATCCCACCCAGCAGAGTGAACAGGCGCATGTCCGCCCCGTACGGCACCCCCTCGATGACCGGATCGGCGCCAGTCACCGCCCGATGCGCCGCCGCGACCGCCCGGGCAATCGGCGCGTCGACCGAGGTCTCGGCCGGCGCGAACTGGCCGCCGAACCAGTCGATCACCGGCGGGTGCTCGCGCAGCCAGGGATCCTGTTCGGCCAGTCCGGCGATGCGGTCCTCGACAGACTGGCGGAACGCATCGACGTCCTCGCCCGGCAGCAGCCCCAGCCGCCCCTCAGCGACCAGCGACTCGGCCACCGTCGAGGCCCAGGTACCGGCGCGCACCACGCCGATGCTGAAGGGCGCCTTGTTGTTCAGGTGCCGGTAGAGCGGGTGATCGAGCGTCTGGTTACGCTCCGCCTCCCAGGCCAGCAGATCCTGAAAGATCGGCACGAATTTCTCGATCGCCGAGACACCCTCGTCGCGCACGGCGCCGTGGGCGGACTTGCCCTGGATCGTCAACCGCATCACCAGCGAGCCGCCCTGCGCCGGGACCAGCGCCAGCCGGGTCGGCTCCGTAATCAGCGCCGCGTCGGCCTTGTAGCCGCGCAGGATCGTCGAGAGCGCCCCGACGCCGCCGTCCTCCTCGCCGACCGTAGTGTTCACGACGACATCGCCGGCCAGGTCCACGCCCAGCTCACGCAGCGCGTCCAGGGCGGTCAGGTAAGTGACCAGCCCGCCCTTCATGTCGCAGGAGCCGCGCCCGTAGAGCAGGTCGCCCTCGAGGTGGCCGGAGAGCGGCGGATAGCTCCAGAGGGCAGGGTCACCGTTGTCGACCGTGTCGATGTGCGCGTTGAGGAGGATCGAGCGCCCTTCGCCGGAGCCGGCCAGTTTTGCGGCCAGATTGGGGCGGTTCTCGAAGCGCGTCTCGTCGCCGACGTGCCAGCGGTAGGGCGCGATCTCCTCGGGCGTCATCTCCCAGCGGTCAACCTCTAGCCCGCGCGCCCGCAGCTCGGCTTCGATGGCGTCCTGCACGGCGCCCTCATCGCCCGTCACCGACGGGATGGCGACCAGCCGCCGCAGCAGATCGGTCGCCTGATCGCGGCGCGCGTCGACCGCGTTCGCGATGGCTCCTTGCAGGTCTCTGGCTACGTCCGTCACAACCCCGCTCCCTCCCCGATCGAATTCGACAAACGAACAGGGGGCGAAAGCGCCCCCTGTCAACCGGCCTGGAATATCGACACCGCCCGGGCTAGTTGGCGACGGTCATCGCGTTGAGCTGCGGGACGATCTCTTCCGGCGCCTCAGCGCCCTGGAGCACCAACACGACGGCAGCCGGAGCCGGCTCCATCTCGTCGATCGCCTCCTGCGGCTCGGGAATGTAGCGGCCGTCGGTCCAGTCGCCATCACCGAGCGTCTCGGTCAGCCAGGTGCGCGAGGCGATGGCGTTCGAGCCCAGGCGGCGCCGGGTGCGCTCCTGGAAGCGGTCGATGTCGCCGGCCTCGTCCAGGACGTAGATCTCGGTGAGTTTGCGGCCCTCATGCCGCAGCCGCTTGAGGATGTTCCGGGCGGTCTTCTCGTCGATTGATTCGGCGTCTGTGCCGCGGTCCGTCTTTAAGAAGTAGTTCACAATTCCTCCACAAAAACCTGAGAACGCAAGCCTGCGCGTTCGGGAACATAAATATACTACGGCCGCCCGACCGTTCCGGCATCCAGCGACATCTCCGCGACCGGTCTTCCCGGCCGGCGCGAATGCGCGTACGATGACCACCGTCAGGGCACACCCGAAAAACCAGCGACAGATTGGGGAAGCAATGCTATTCGAGTTGCGCCAGTACCGCGTCAAGCCTGGCCAGCAGGAGGCCTGGGTCAAGTGCATGGAGGAGGAGATCATCCCCTTCCAGACGAAGATGGGCATGGTCATCGTCGGCAGCTTCATCGGCGCCGAGGACGACAGCACCTACGTCTGGATCCGCCGCTTCGATGATGAAGAGCACCGCCAGCAGTGCTACCAGGCCGTCTACGAGAGCGACTACTGGAAGAATGAGATCGCGCCCAAGACCGGCGAGATGCTCGACCGCGAGGGCACGTCCGTCACCCTGCTCAATCCCACCCCACGATCGGTGATTCGCTAACCCGCGGGGAAAGGGCGACTTCCAGATCTCTCTTCGACCTCAGATTCAGGACGCCGTCACACCTGAGCGCACGCCGCGCCGCGCCGAAGTCCAGTCTTCCTGGAGCCAAGCTGCCGCCTGCTTGGCGTGGTAGGTGATGATCTGGCCGGCGCCGGCGCGCTTGATCGCCGTCAGCGCCTCCAGTGTGGCGCGGCGCTCGTCGATCCAGCCGTTGCGGCCGGCGGCGCGGATCATCGCGTACTCGCCGCTGACGTTGTAAGCGAACAGCGGCACGTCGAAGCGCTCGCGCGCCCCGGCGATGACGTCTAGATAGGCTAGCGCCGGCTTAACCATAATCGCGTCGGCGCCCTCGGCGATATCGGCTGCGATCTCGGCGTATGCTTCGCGGGCGTTGGCCGGGTCCATCTGGTGGCTGCGCCGGTCACCGAAGCTGGGCGTCGACTCGGCGGCGTCGCGGAAGGGGCCGTAGAAGGCCGAGGCGTACTTGGCAGCGTAGGAGACGATCGGCGTCTCGACGAAGCCCGCCGCGTCCAGGCCCCTGCGGATCGCCGCCACGCGGCCATCCATCATGTCCGACGGCGCGACGATGTCGACGCCCGCCTCGGCCTGGGCAACCGCCGTGTGGGCCAGCAACTCCAGCGTCGGATCGTTCAGGATGCGCTCGCCGTCCAGCAGGCCGCAGTGGCCGTGGTCGGTGTACTCGCAGAGGCAGACGTCGCCCATGACGACGAACTCCGGGTCGTGCTCTTTGATCGTCCGGATCGCGCGCTGAACGATCCCGTCCGGGCTGTAGGCGTCCGAGCCTTGCGGGTCCTTGTGCTCCGGAATGCCGAAGAGGATCGTCGCGCCGATGCCGTGGGCGCGCAGGTCGTCGATCTCTCGCGGGAGCTGGTCGACCGAGAGCTGGTAAACGTCCGGCATCGACGGCACCTCAGCGCGCACGTCGACGCCATGGGTGACGAACAGGGGATAGATGAAGTCCTCGGGGCTCAGGCGGGTCTCCTGCACCATGCGGCGCAGCCCCGCGGTCTGGCGCAGCCGCCGGAAGCGTCGAAAGCCGTTCATTTCGTCCATGGCGATGCCCTCAGCTCTCTACCTCTCTTAAATCATCGCTTGCAGCCGCCTGCCGGTTGAACTCTAGCAGCGCGGCGATGACGCCATCCTCGGAAGCGCCGTGGGCCAGCAGGGGTTCGCGCAACCCCAGCGCGCGGGCCTCGCTGGCGGTCGTCGCGCCGATGCAGACGTTGGGATACGCGCGAGCCACATCCTTCCCGGCCAGGCGCAGGAAATTGCGGACTGCCGAGGGCGAGAAGAACGTCAGCACGTCGACCTCGCCGCGCTCCAGCGCCGCACGGCAGGCTTCCGGCAGTTCCTCCGGCCGTAGCGTCTCGTAGACGGCGAACAACACGACGCCGGCGCCGGCCTCCCGCAGCGCCCGCGGTAGATCCGGACTTGCGATGCGCGATGCCGGGAAGAACACCAGATCGCCGGCCACGCCCTCGGCAATCATCGCCTCGGCCAGCGCCCGCCCAGTCGCCAGATCCGGCACAAGATCGACCTGGACGCCGAGCGCCCGCAGCGTGTTGGCCGTCGGCTCGCCAACCGCGGCGACCTTCGGCCGGGCCAGCCCGCGCGCCGGGTCGATCCCCAGCGCAGCACAGCGCTCGGCGACGGCGCGGACGGCGTTGGCGCTGGTGAAGACCACCCAATCGAAGCGCTCCAGCGCCAGCAGCGCGTCGTGGAAGCCCGGCGGATTGCGGAAGCGGATCTCGAGCGCCGGGCAGACGACCGGCTCGGCGCCCAGCGCGCGCAGGCGGTCGGCGAACGCTTCGCTCTCACGCGCCTCGCGGGTGACGACGACCCGCAGCCCGGCCAGTTCCTGCTCGCCACTCACGACGTGCTCGCTTGCAGTTCGCGGGCGCGCTCGGCGGCCAGCGCCTCGATCTCGTCCGGGCCGGCGCTGAAGCGATCGAAGCGCACGTCGCGCAAATCTTCGGAGGCCACCATGACGCGCAGCGTGATCTGATCATCCTCTAGCGTGCCGTGCGCCCCGATCGGCAGCGTGCAGCCACCGCCGAACTCGCGCAGGAAGGCGCGCTCGGCGCCGGTGGTGATGGTCGTCTCGGGGTCAGCCAGCGGCGCGAAGAGCGCCAGCGTGGCCGCGTCATCAGCGCGGCACTCGACGCCGAGCGCGGCCTGCCCTGGCGACGGGGTGAAGCGGTCCAGATCCAGCACTTCGGCAATCTTGTCGGCGTAGCCCATCCGCCGGATGCCGGCCGCTGCCAGCACCGCGCCGTCGTACTGGTCGCCTGCCATCACCTTGCGCACGCGCGTGTCGACGTTGCCGCGCAGCTCGACGATCTCGACATCCGGCCGGGCGTGACGCACCTCAGCCATGCGCCGGCGGCTGCTTGTCCCGACGCGCGCCCCGGCCGGCAACTCTTCCAGCGTCTTGCCGTTCGGGGAGAGGAAGACGTCACGCGGGTCATCACGCTCCAGCACGGCGGCCAGCACCAGGCCCTCCGGCAGTCGCGTGGGCAGATCCTTCAGGCTGTGAACGGCGCAGTCGATCCGGCCGTCGAGCAGCGCCAGCTGGAGGTCCTTGGCGAAGACGCCCCGGCCGCCGATGACGGTGAGCGGCGTCTGCTTGTCGCGGTCGCCCTCCGTGCTGATGATGACGATCTCGCAGCGCAGGGCCGGATAGGCTGCCTCCAGGCGCTCCTTGATCCGCCCCGCCTGGATCTGCGCCAGCGCGCTGCCGCGCGTCCCGATCCGCATCGTCCCGACCGTCTGATCGCTTGCCGTACTCACCACAACCTCCCCGCGAGACGCCACGCCATTGCCCGGTCCGTCAAGTCTACGCTTCAGAAGGCAGGTTGGAGGCGATGGTTTGTAGGTTGTAGTTCGTAGTTTGTAGGAAGATCGGTCAGTCCTTACCGTCTTCCCTGTTACCTGTGCCCGCTTCCCTACCCCCCCCCCGGTTTGACGCTCAGGCAGTGGATCGGTACAATCGACAGTCGGTCCGGACGCGCGAGCGTCCCTTCTTTTGCATGCTTGGGCGGCATCGAACATACGCGCCGCCGAGTTGGGTGGAGGTCCACACGTGTACGCGGTAGTCAAGTCCGGCGGTACGCACCACCGCGTCGAGGTGGGCGACGTCCTCGAAGTGCAGAAGCTCGACGCCGACGTCGGCGAACAGGTCGAGCTCAACGAGGTCGTCATGGTGTCCGGCGAGTCGGGCGTGTCGATCGGCAAGCCACTGGTCGAGGGCGCCAAGGTCGTGGCGACGGTCACCGGCCAGGTACGCGGCCCGAAGCTCACCGTCTTCAAGTACAAGCCCAAGAAGCGCTACCGCCGCAAGACGGGCCACCGGCAGGACCTCACGCGCATCAAGATTGACGCGATCGAGGCCAGCTAGCGCCTGATTTCCGGCTCCGTCGGGGAATTTTTGGCGCGTTCGGACGTTATAAAACAAGCGGGAAGCGAGCATAGCAATGGCACACAAAAAGGGCGGCGGCAGCACTCGAAACGGCCGCGACAGCAAGAGCAAGCGCCTCGGCGTGAAGCTTTATGATGGCAACGCGGTGCGCGCTGGCGGCATCATCGTGCGCCAGCGGGGCACGCGCATCTTCCCGGGCAATAACGTCGGCATGGGCAAGGACCACACGCTTTTCGCCACCATCGATGGACTGGTCAAGTTCGAGCCGATCAGCCGCACGAAGAAGCGCGTCAGCGTGTACCCCTATGAGCGCGCGGTTGCCGCGGGCGACTAGGCGCTCGCACGGCCGCCTGGACGTACGAGTATTGGAGCACTGATTAAATTATGAAGCCCGGAATTCATCCCGAATACGTCGAGGCGACGATCACCTGCGTCTCCTGCGGGACCGAGTGGCAAACCCGCTCGACCAAGCCGGAGATTCGCGTCGAGCTGTGCAGCAACTGCCACCCGTTCTACACGGGGCAGCAGCGCATCGTCGACACCGCCGGTCAGGTCGAACGCTTCATGAATCGTCTCGAGCGCGCCGAAGAGCAGCCGCGCCGCAAGAAGGCCGAGCGCCGGGCGCGCCGCTTGGAGCAGCGCCGCAGGATGCGCAGCCAGGAAGAGCAGTTGCTCGTCGTTGGCGGCAGTGCCGCCGACGAGGAGCCCGAAGGCGATTCACCCACAACCGAGAGTTGACACCTCGGTTCCAACCACGTCTAGTGCATTTGAACCAAATGGGAGTGAGGTGGATCGCACTTCACTCCCATTGTTCAATGCGCCCGGGCTGCGGATACTTAACGCCGATACGCACCTAAGGCTCATCGTTCCTTAACCGGGTTCTGGCACGCTCCGAGCAATGGCGATGAGCTGCAGCTAGAAGGAGTTGGTTGCTCATGACCTCGCTACTGCATCGTGATAACCATCGCATCGAGCGTAGCGATCTCGAAGAGGCCGGCTTCACCGAAGAACAGATCAAAATGCTCGAAGACCTCCGCGCAACGTATCCCTTCCGCGACTACTTTGACTCGCGCAAGGAACTTCAGCGCCTGCGCTTCATGAAGTGGATGATCGGCCGGGAGCAGGCCACAGATTCATAAGCTTGCCCGCGGGGCGACGGTGGCGGATGCCGTAGCGTTGTGGACGCGTTATAATCTGCGGCCATAGCGCGCACGTCCGCCCCCTACCGGGGCCGGACTGCTTTGTTTTACACGTCCGATCCTTCATGAGGTACCCGCATCATGTCTGACGAGAAAATTCCGATCACTGAGGAGGGCCTGGAGCGCCTCAAAGCTGAACTCGAGCATCTCACCACCATCCGGAGGCCGGCCATCATCAAAGCGATCGCGGCTGCCCGTGAGGAAGGCGACCTGCGCGAGAACGCAGGCTACGACGCCGCGCGCCACGACCAGGCGATGAACGAGCGGCGCATCATGGAGATCGAGGACCGCATCCGCCGCGCCGTGGTGATCGACCAGTCCGGCGCGACCTCGGTCCAGGTCGGGACGATGGTGACGATCGACATCGACGGCGAAGAAGAGACCTACACGATCGTCGGCGCGGTCGAAGCGCGCCCGGCGGAAGGCCGCATCTCCAACGAATCGCCGATCGGCAAGGCACTGCTCGGCCGCAAGGTCGGCGACGTCGTGGACATTCGCACGCCCACCACGGTGCTCAAGGCCAAAGTCGTCTCGATCAATGGAGCCAGTTGAGCGCGAGCTACTCGCCTCGATCGCGGAGCGCGCCAGCGAACTCTGCGCCGGCCACGACCCGGCTCACGACATCGCGCACGTGCGCCGGGTGGTCACCAACGCGCAGACAATCCTGAAACACGAAGACGCGGCCAGGGTCGACGAGTTCGTCACCCTGGCCGCTTGCTGGTTACACGACATCGTCCAGCGGCCCAAGGGCACCGGAGCGCCTGGCGAGGCGGCGCGCCGGTCGTCTGACCGGGCGCTGGAGATCCTCGACGAGCTGGGCGTCGACCCCGACCGTGCCCGGCACATCGCCGACGCCGTGCGCACCCACAGCTACTCCGGCGGCGAGCAACCGGCCACGCTCGAAGCAGCCATCGTCCAGGACGCCGACCGCCTGGACGCGCTCGGCGCGATTGGCCTGGCACGTCTGTTCGCCGTCGCCGGCGAACTGCGCTCCAGCCTCTACCATCCCGACGACCCGCTGGCCCGCACCCGTCCGCTCGACGACCGGCGCTACGCCCTCGACCACATCGACGCCAAGCTCCTCAAGCTCCCGGCCCTCATGACCACTCCCACCGCCCGCCGCCTGGCCGCCGAACGCGCGGCCTTCCTGCTGGAG
>DATGQR010000594.1:0-2144 GCA_035304105.1 Thermomicrobiales bacterium
GAGATCCTGCCGAACATCATCCAGGAATGGTCCGTCTCAGATGACGATCTCACCTGGGAGTTCAAGCTGGTCGAGGGCGCGACTTTCCACAACGGCGACCCGGTCAATGCTGAAGCCGCGGTCTTCAGCTTCGAGCGCGCCGCGCGCGGCCAACTCGGCGACCAGGGCATCGTGCAGTCGATCATCGGCCAGATCAATTACGAGAGCGCTGAGGTCGTCGACGAGTACACCTTCCGGGTGCACACCTCGGCTCCGGCCGCGATCTTCCCGGACCTGCTGACCAGCTTCGAGATCTGCCCGCCGAGCGTCTATGACGACGACTCGCCCGAGAACCTGGCGCGCGTCGCGGAGAACCCGGTCGGCTCTGGTCCGTACAAGTTCGTCGAGTGGGTGCGTGATGACCGCATCGTGCTCGAAGCCAACACCGACTACTGGGGCGAGGTGCCGAAGATCCAGCGGGTCGTGGTTCGCCCGGTGCCGGAGCTGTCGTCGCGCGTCGTGGCGCTGCAGAACGAAGAGGCGAACATCATCGTCAACGTCGCGCCGGACGTCGTCCCGCAAATCGAGCAGGGCGAGAACACGCGCATCTCGTCAGTCACCGGTGGCCGCAACATCTTCGTCGGCATCCGCTGCGACCGCGAGCCGTTCAACGACGCGCGCGTGCGCCAGGCGCTCAACTACGCGGTGGACTGGGACTCGATCAAGACGGCGTTGCTCGGCGGCTACGGCGAGCGCACCCGCACAATCGTCAACCCGCCGAACGAGAACCTGGAGCTTGAGGCCTACCCGTACGATCCGGAACGCGCCCGCCAGCTGTTGCAGGAAGCCGGCGTGCCGGAGGGCTACCAGGTCGTCATGGACGCGCCCAGCGGCCGCTATATCAAGGACTCCGAGCTGGCCCAGGCGATCGCTCAGAACTTCGAGGCGATTGGCCTAAGCATCGAGCTGAAGGTCCTCGAGTGGTCCGTCTACGCTGGCGAGCTGCTGCCCTCGGGCGAGCCGGACGATCTCTTCTTCCTGGGGCTGGGTTCGCCGTTCAGCGGCCAGCAGGAGCTGTTCTACGTGCACCCCGAGTACTCGTTGAACTACACCCGCTGGCAGAACGACGAGTATCTCGAGCTGTATGATGAGCTGCAGGTCACGATCGACCCGGCGCGCCGCAAGGAGCTGATGGACCAGCTGCAGGCCATCGTCATGGACGACTGCCCGTGGGTCTTCCTCTGGCACCAGGTCGACTTCTATGGCGCGAGCAAGAACCTCAACTGGGAAGCGCGCGCTGACGAGCGCATCATGGTGGCTGACGCCTCCTTCGGGATCTAGCCGAGGCTTTACAGGCCGCTGTGCCGGTGTATTACACTGGCACAGCGGCATTGTCTGTTCAGCGATACACGCTATCTAATTCCACGCCCGGGAAGTGGGAAGCTCATGGGCCGATACATCATTCGCCGGCTCCTGCAATCGATCATCGTCGTGATCGGCGTTTCATTGCTGGTCTTCGTGATTCTCTACCAGACGGGTGACCCGGTCGTCCTGATGGCCAGCCCTGACGCGACGCGCGAGGAGGTCGAGGAACTGCGCCGCGCGCTGGGCTTTGACCGACCGTGGTACGTCCAGTATCTTGACTTTCTGAAGGACGCCGCGCGCGGCGACTTCGGCACTTCGCTGCGCCAGGGACAGCCGGTCTTCTCCCTGATCATGGACCGCGTGCCGGCGACCCTCAAACTCGCCTTCGCCGCATTTGCTATATCCGTCGTCGTCTCGATCCCGGTCGGGGTCATATCGGCGACGAAACGCAACAGCATCTGGGACAACTTGACGATGGGTTTCGCTCTGCTCGGCCAGTCGTTACCCGTCTTCTTCCTGGGTGTTATGCTGATCTGGATCTTCGCCGGACAGCTCAAATGGTTACCCAGCTTCGGTCAGGGCGGTGGCTCGGTGTTTAACCAGCTCAAGCACCTCATTCTGCCGGCGGTCACGCTGGCGACCTTCTCGCTGGCGCGCAACGCCCGCCTGGTACGCTCCAGCCTGCTCGAAGTCATGGGCCAGGATTACATCAAGACGGCCCGCTCAAAGGGGTTGGTTGAGCGCACCGTCGTCTACCGACACGGTCTGAAGAATGCCCTGATCCCGGTCGTGACGATCTT
>DATGQR010000595.1:0-2587 GCA_035304105.1 Thermomicrobiales bacterium
GGAGTGGAGTCTCCGTCTCGGTAGAGCTGCAGGCAGTCACCTTCGCAGATCAGCGCCGCGCCGCCGGATTCGATGTGGCGGAGCAGGATTGCATCGCCAGGCCGCTGCGAAAAGAACATGACCGGCGCGCGCACTCGATCACGGTAGGAAGCCACCAGCGGATCATCTGCGTTCAAGACGACCAGCCCGTCGGGCCGTGTGGCGCGCACCACCACGCTCTTGACCTCTGCCAGGGTCTCCATCGTCTCAACCCCATGCATCGAGAGGTGGTCGGCACTGATATTGAGGAACACGCCGACGTCATTGGATTCGCAAGCCATCCCGCGCAGCAGGAGCCCGCCCCGCGCCGTCTCCAGGATCGCGACCTCGACGACGGGATCATCCAGCACCCGGCGCGCGCCGCTGGGCCCGGAGTAATCGCCCTCCAGCACTTGCCGTCCTGCGATGTAGACCCCGGTCGACGACGACCAGCCGACGCGCTTGCCGCTGCGCGCCACGATGTGCGCCAGCAGCCGCGTGGTGGTCGTCTTCCCGTTCGTGCCAGTGATACCCACGGCCGGTTTGGTGCGCTCGTCGTCGCGGATCCACCGCGGCCTGTCGCCCTCCGCCCGATCCCGCGCCAGCCGCTCTCGCAAATGGCCGAGTACCACGTCATCGACCGGCCAGGAAGCCAGATCCGCAGCCGCCCGCGCGATCCCAACCGCCGTCGCACGCCATTCCCAGTTGAACGCCAGCACGGACCTGTCTGGAGCATCGACCCGATGGCGCGTGACCTCCGGCGCCGGCAGGCCCAGCTCGCGGTGGAGCGCCCCGATTCGATCAGCGATGGCGTCCAGCGTCTCCGCGCGGTCGTCACGCTCGTTGAACGCCAGCTCGAGCTTAATGACTGGCTCCATGCGAAATAGATTCGGGCCGTCCAGATCCCTGATTTCAACCACGTCCACGCAGCACCGCCACCCGTGAAGAGTCGATGTCATGCCTCCGATAGGGCGGGATTGTACCCGCTCGGTTTAGTCCCTGTTGACAGTCAGGAAGCCCGCCAACTACGCTCGCTCGACGCGGCGAAGCGGGGAGGACGTTTCCGATTGTCTAGGAGAAGGCAGCAGGTTAGATGGTAGATGCAGTGCTCTACAGTGGCGGCACGATCCTGACGATGGATCGCGACCTGCCGGTGGCCGAGGCCGTCGGAGTGATCGGCGAGCGCATTGTGGCGGTCGGCACGCTGGACGAAGTCGAGGGCGCGCTGCCACGCGGCTTCCGGCGCTTCGACCTGGCCGGGCGCACACTCATGCCTGGCTTCAACGAGGCCCACAACCACATGATCGGGTTCGGCGAGACGCTGCAATATATCGACTGCGGCTATCCCGCCGTCGAATCGATCGAGGACATCGTCCGGGCCGTCCGCGAGCGGGCCGCCACTCAACCGCCCGGCAGCTGGATCATCGGCCGCGGCTACGATGACAACAAGCTCGCCGAGCGCCGTCACCCGAACCGCCACGACCTCGACCGTGCCACGACCGCGCACCCGGTCCTGATCGTCAACGGCTCGGGGCACCTCTCGGCGGCCAACAGCCTCGCCCTGCAGCTCGCTGGCGTTCACGCCGGCAGCGAGGACCCGGAAGGCGGCCACTTCGTGCGCGACGAGCACGGCGAGCTCACCGGCGTACTCCACGAGACGGCCCAGCAGCCCGTTCGCAACGCCATCCCGCCGAGCACGGCAGAAGACCTGGCTCAGGCCTTGAAGCGCTGCAACGACGCCTACGTGCGTGCGGGCATCACGAGCTCTCAGGACGCTGGCTCGGACTCCGCCGAGGACATTCAGGCCTATCAGATTGCCGCCGCGCGCGGGGATCTCAAGCTGCGCACCAGCATGATGATCCGCGAGAACCTGCTACCGCAGATTGAAGAATTGGGCCTGATGCAGGGCTTCGGCAGCAACCGCCTGCGCATTGGCCCGATCAAGATGTTCATCGACGGCTCGCTAATTGGCCGCACCGCCGCGGTCACGATCCCGTTCCTCGAAGACCCTTCGGACGACAACCTGGGCCTGACGATGATGAGCCAGGAGCGGCTCGACGAATACGTCTTGACCGCCCACCGGCTCGGCTACCAGATCGCCATCCATGCAATCGGAGACCGCGGCATCGACATGGTGCTCGATGCCTACGAAGCGGCGCTGACCGCCTACCCGCGTGAGAATCACCGGCACCGCGTCGAGCACTGTGGCATCTGCCGCCCAGACATTCTCGAGCGAGTCAAGCGTCTCGGCGTTATTCCCGTCTCGCAGCCCGTCTTCATCCTCGAGTACGGTGATGGATTTATTCGCCACCTCGGACTGGAACGCTGCCAGCTCACCTACCCGTTCCGCTCCTTCCTCGATCTCGATGTTCCGCTCGTCTTCTCATCTGACTGCCCGGTTTCGGACTTCCGCCCGTTCAAATCGATCCAGGCAGCCGTGACGGAGCGAACCGGCAGTGGACAGTCCTACGCGCTAGAAGAAGCGGTTACCGTCGAAGAGGCGCTCTACATGTTTACTGTCGCTGGCGCCTATGCAACATTTGAGGAAGACATCAAGGGAGCAATCAAG
>DATGQR010000596.1:0-2547 GCA_035304105.1 Thermomicrobiales bacterium
GGTGCGCCCAGCGATAGGGGTTGTCGTAGCCCAGCGCCAGGTAATACTCACGCGTGCGCTGCATGTAGGGGATCGGCGCCTCGAGATCGATCTCGCTCATCCTGCACTGCCTCCCTCACGACTGGAAGCGTCCCGCCCCGCCCAGTGTCGCACAGGCCGCCCAGCCGAGGTGATCTCGTGGCGGATCGGCCTGAGATGCCGGTCACCATCGCGCATACCTCGCTCCTCTCCACGCCACATTCACCCGACCAACGACACCCGCCTACTTAATGAGCCATTTGAGGGAGTCAAATCGTCGGGTTTTCGAGATACAAAGCGGCGAATTGCCCCCGTTTGCCCGTCACAGCGATGAAATTCATCTGGCGGCGGAGCCGAAGGGGTGTCCCCGGCGTCCGCCGCCAGATGGAAAGCGTCAGATTCAGGCATCAACATGATGGGATCCATCTTGCGGCGGGACTGAAGGGGTGTCCCTGGCGCCCGCCGCCAGATAACAATTCATCTGGCGGCAGAGCATGGCGTCCCCCCTTAAAGGGGGGACGATGCTCCGCCACATGAAACACAGACCTCAAAAACCCCGACGATTTGGCGCCCTCACATGGCGCACCTGGCACAGGCCCCGCATACACGTCCACAGACGCACGGAAAACCACGAGGGCGCCCCAAGACTCGGCTTCGGGATGACAGGCTGCTGGGTGCATGCCCGGGGGAAAGGGGACGGAGGGAATGGCTCCACGCGGGGCGGCTCATGACCTGTGTGCGTCTCACCCCAGCCTATTGACCGCGGTTCGGCAACCGGCCTACAGTAACCAAAGATAACTTAGACATCGACAGACAGGGGGCGCTGGGATGATTCCGGGTCCATTCGCGTACCACAGGCCGGCGAGCCTGGAGGAAGCCATCGGCTTGCTCGGCCAACACGGCGACGAGGCGAAGATCCTCGCCGGCGGGCAGAGCCTGATCCCGCTGATGCGCTTCCGCTTCGCCGAGCCGGCGCAGATCATCGACATCAACCGCATCGCCGGCCTCGACGGCATCAGTGAGGAGAACGGCTACCTGAAGATCGGCGCGCTGGCCCGCGAGTCGGCGCTCGACCGCTCCCAGCTCGTGCGCCAGCGCTACCCGCTGCTGGCCGACACCGCGAAGGTCATCGCCGACCCGATCGTCCGCAACCTGGCGACGGTCGGCGGCAACCTGGCCCACGCCGACCCGGCCAACGACCACCCGGCCACGATGCTGGCCTACCGCGCCGAGCTGGTCGCCCGCGGCCCCGACGGCGAGCGCGTCATCCCGATCGACGAGTTCTTCGCCGGCCCCTTCGAGCCCGCTCTCAACCCCGGCGAGATCCTGACCGAGATCCGCATCCCGGCGCCCGGCGCGCGCAGCGGCGGGGCCTACGAGAAGTTCGAGCGCAAGGTCGGCGACTACGCCGTCTCGGCCGCCGCCGTCCAGCTCAGCCTGGCCGAGGACGGCACGGTCGCCAGCGCCGGCGTCGCCACGACCAACGTCTCCTTCGAGCTGCAGCGCTGCGCCGCCGCCGAGGAGGTCCTCCTGGGACGCCAGCCGGATGAAGCAGCCATCCGCGAGGCCGCCCAGGCCGCGGCCGACGCCGCCGACCCAACCAGCGACCTGCGCGGCCCGGCCGAGTACAAGCGCGCCGTGACCCGCACCGTGACCCGCCGCGCGCTGCATCGCGCCCTCGAGCGCGCCCGCGCCAACGCCTAGCCAGAGGGAAGGGGAAATATCAGGATGACCGCCACGAGCGACACCCAACGGGCCACGACGACCGTCACCGTCACGATCAACGGCGAGCAGCGCAGCGCCGAGGTCGAGCCGCGCACCCTGCTGGTCCATTTCATTCGCGAGCACCTGGGGCTGACCGGCACCCATGTCGGCTGCGATACGACCAGCTGCGGGGCCTGCACCGTCCACTGGAACGGCACGCCGGTCAAGTCCTGCACCGTCTTCGCCGTGCAGGCCGACGGCGACGAGATCACGACCGTCGAGGGGCTGGCCCAGGGCGGCCAGCTACACCCGATCCAGGAAGGCTTCTGGGAAGAACACGGCCTGCAGTGCGGCTTTTGCACGCCCGGCATGATGATGACCGCCGTCGCCTTCCTCAAGGAGAACCCCGACCCCAGCGACGACGAGATCCGCCACGCCATCTCCGGCAATCTCTGCCGCTGCACCGGCTACGTCAACATCGTCAAGTCGATCCAGTACGCCGCCGCCAAGATGCGCGAGGGCGCCAGCGAGGAAGGCAGCTAAACGATGAGCACCGAGACCCCCATCCGTGGCCTGGGCCACCGCGTCAAGCGCAAGGAAGACCCGCGCTTCCTGCAGGGCAAGGGCAACTACGTCGATGACGTCAAGCTGCCCGGCATGCTCCACATGGTGATCCACCGCAGCCCCTACGCCCACGCCCGCATCCTGGAGATCGACACCTCGGCGGCGCTGGCCATCCCCGGCGTCGTCGCCGTCATCACCGGCAAGGACCTCGAGGCCGCCGGGCTGCACTGGATGCCGACCCTGATGGGTGACCAGCAGATG
>DATGQR010000597.1:0-4138 GCA_035304105.1 Thermomicrobiales bacterium
CCTGTTCCCACCTCTCTCCTCCCTCCCCCTATACTTCCCTCATGTTAGAGCAGGAGCCTACCGCCGGGTTGGGGGGAGTGCGGGCGCACCTACCGGCCCTCCTGATTTTCACTTTCTTGAGCGTAGCGCTGACCTGGCCGCTGGCCTGGAAGATGCGGGATACGATCGTCTCCTGGGGCGATCCGGTCTTCCAGGTGTGGACGATGGCCTGGGTCTGGCACGCGCTGACGACCTCGCCGGGCGACCTGTTCGATGCAAACGTCTTCTACCCCTGGCGCAACGTGCTGGCCTACTCCGACCACCTCATCGGACAGACGCTGCTCATCTGGCCGGTCTACCCGCTGACCGGTAACGTCCTGCTGGCCGACAACATCGCCTTCTTCACGGCGCTCATCTTCTCGGCTATGGCGATGTACCTGCTGGTCGTCGACATGACCGGCAGCCGGATTGCCGGGATCCTGGCCGGGGCAGCCTTCGCCTTCGCGCCGCCGCGCATGGCGCACGTCGAGCACCTGCACGTTCTCTCGGCCCAGTGGCTGCCGCTGGCGCTGCTCTGCCTGCGGCGGCTGACCTTCGCCCGAGGACGCCGGCGCGTCTGGTGGGCGGCCGGGCTGGGCGGCTGCTTCTTCGCCCAGGGGCTCTTCGGCATCTACTTCCTCTACTTCATGATCGTCATGCTGATCGCGGCTGGCGCCGTCTATCTGGGCTTCGCGCTCTACGACCGCGACCGGCGGATCGTCGAGGCACTCGGCATGGGCGCGCTGGCCTGCGCCGTCGGCGGGGCGCTACTCTTCCCGACGCTCTGGCCCTATCAGGTGGTACATCAGGATCTCGGCGTCGAGCGCGAGCAGGAAGAGGTGAGCTACTGGAGCGCCACGCGCAGCGACTTCATCGCCGCGCCGCCCCTCAACGACCTTTGGGGTGAGGTCTTCGCCGACCAGCACCGCCACATCGAGCAGGACCTGTTCCCTGGCCTGTTCCTGCTCGCCTTCGCCGCCGTCGGGCTGGCCGACCGGCGCGCGCGGCGCACCCGCTGGGTGCTGCTGGCCGTCGTCGTGACCGGCGCGACGCTGGCGTTCGGCCTGTCGGCGACCATCTCCGGCCGCGAGGTCTGGATGCCCTATCACATCTTCTACGACTGGCTGCCTGGATTTCGGGCCATCCGCGTCCCGGCCCGCTTCGGGCACCTGGCGCTGGTCGGACTCGGCGGGCTGGCCGGGCTTGGAGTGAGCCTGACCCTGCGCGCCCTGCGGCCCCGGCTCGACCGCTTGCACCGCCCCCGGAACCGGGGCTATCTGGCCGTGGCGCCGCTGCTTGTCGGGCTAGTGCTGGTCTGGGCCGACACGTCGACGACCCTGACGCTGCCCGATCCGCTGCCGGTCGACAACCCGCGGCCTGACTACGCTTACCTCGCTGAGCATCCCGGCGCGGTGCTCGAGATCCCGATGGGTGAGGGACCGGTCGCTTCGGCCTGGCCCAACTTCTGGTCGACCAAGTACTGGAATCCGGTCGCCAACGGCTTCTCCGGGATCGTCCCGCCGACTTACGACCTGCTGCGTGAGCGCTCCCGCCAGATCCCGGACCCGGCGGTGATCCGCCTGCTGCAGGGCGTCGGGATCGACTACCTGGTTGTTCACACCGAGATGGAGTCGGAGGAGCGCGCCCGGGTGGACGCGGGGCTGGAAGCGAACCCGGCGGTGACGCTCGTGCTGCCCGGCGTCGACGCCGTCTACCGGCTCGACTCTGACCCCTGGCTCTGGCGCCTGGCCGAAGCCGTTCCCGGCGACGAGCCGGTCGACCTGCCGGACGTCAGCTCCGACCCGCTGGCCTACGGGCTGCTCCTGGCGATTCTCCAGCGCGAGGGGCACACGGTGACCGGTCAGGGCACGATTGGCTACATGAGCTTGAAGCAGGCTGGATCCCCGCGCTGCTACGTAGTGCTCGACGCTGGCGCCGACCCGGCCGCCCACGGCTACCCGGACGTCGACGAGATCGCTCGCGAAGAGGGTTACGTTCTGTATCGCAACCGGGGCTGCGAGTAGCCGCTCAGGCGTCGAGCTTGCGCTGCTCCGGGCGGCGAGCGCGGCGCTGGGCGCGTCCGCGCCCCCGGACGAGCGAGAAGTGCGTCTGGCCTTCGAGCTTGTCGTTAATCAGTGCGGAGACGGTGTAGACGCCCTCGCGCTCGAAGCGCAGCGAGAATTTGAAGGCGGCCTGGACGCGCTGGGTCTGGCCGGGGGTGATGCCCGGGGGACGACCGGCCTCGATGTGCCCCTGGACCCTACTGAGCTGGTTGCCCTGGTCATCCTTGATCTGAATCTCCATCGGCATCCGGATGTTCGTCTCATCCCAGCCGACGGCGAACGAAACGGCGATCGAGATGATCTGCCGGACCGGGAAGTCCTGATTGACGACCAGTCGATCCCAACCGCCGCCCATCAGGTAGAGCTTGCTATTCAGGATCTCCGCGGAATCCGCCAGGATGATCCACTCGACGCGCATCGCTGTCCCCTACCGTCTCTATGTACGTGCTAGCCTTCTCGCCGCGCAAGCCAACGCCGAACGGTCATCGTAGCCGGTGCAGCGCCGCCGTCCGTCGATGATTCCGCGGCGCAGATCGAGAGGAGTCCATCGTGCCCGCAACCGATCACCGGGCGATCATCCAGCGCTACTGCGACATCTTCGAGCAGGGCGACCTCGACGCCATCGATGAGATCGTCGCCCCCGCCGTCATCGACCACGGCGCCTACAAGGGCCAGCAGGCCGGCATCGAGGGGTACCGGGAGTTCTTCAAGCTCTGGAAGACGGCCTTCCCCGATCTCAAGCTCGAGCTGGAGATGACGATCAGCCAGGGCGACCTGGTTGCCTACCGCTGGACCGGCACCGGCACCCACCTGGGACCCTACCACGAACACCCACCCTCCGGGCGCCCGGTACGCTTCACCGCCATCTCCATCAGCCGCATCCGCGACGGCAAGATCGTCGAAGACTGGATCGAACTCGACAACCTCAGCCTGCTGCGGCAGATCGGAGCGTTGGGGGAGTAGGTTGTATAGGTTATAGGTTGTAGTTCGTAGTTTGTAGGGAAGACAGTAGAGCCCTCACCCCCGCGGCCCAGAGGGCACCACTCTCTAACACCCACGAGCGGGTACCCGGAGGGAGGGGAGGGGAAAGGGAGCCTCCCCGTCTTCCTACAAACTACGACCTACAAACTAGGCCTCAAAGATCCAGCCGTCCAGGTCGCGGTCGCAGCTGAGCAGTTCGTCCTCGGTGAAGAAGATGGCGACCTCGCGGCGGCCGCTGGCGGGGGAGTCGGAGGCATGCACGAGGTTGCGGCCGATCGTCAGGCCGAAGTCGCCGCGGATCGTGCCGGGCGCGGCCGCGGCCGGGTTGGTGGCGCCGACAGTGTTGCGGATGATCGCGCAGGCCCCGGTGCCGGGCTTCGGCTCGCCGGTGTCCTTGTCGATCTCCTGGGCCGGTCCTTCGACGGCGGCGACCACCACCGGCGTGCTGGTGATGTAGCTGACCAGGCCCTCGTAGAACGGCTTGCCCTGGTGCTCGGCGTAGTGCTGCTCGGCCAGCTCGCGCGTGACCTGCATCAGCTTCAATCCGGCGAAGCGCAGCCCGCGTCGCTCCAGCCGCCCCAGCACCTCGCTCATCAGCCCGCGCTGCATCGCGTCCGGCTTGACGATCACCAGGCTGCGTTCCATCTCCATCAATTACCTCCTAGGAAACAGGGAAGAGGGAACACGAAACGGGGAACAGTTGAAGTCCGGCCCGCTTCCTTCTCTTCCTACGAACGACGAACTATGACCTATGAACGGCAAACTCACCTCAGCTGTCCACGCGGTACAGGAAGGTCTGCTGCGTGGCCCAGGCATTGAGGAGGCGGGAGAGGACGTTGCGGGCCTGGAGCGCCCAGTCGAAGCCGGGCGTGCCGCTGAAGTCGAGGTCGATGCGCTCCTGGACCGGTCGGCCGGCGAACTTCTCGTAGTTGGCCGCCGAGAGCGTGTCGCTGCGCTGGGAGATGCGGTGCACCTCGGCGAAGACGCTGGAGCCGTCGGTCATGAAGTAGGCGCCGAAGCCGGGATCGAGGTTGATCCCGAACACGCCGCCGTGCTCGATGTTGTCGACGATCGTC
>DATGQR010000598.1:0-2343 GCA_035304105.1 Thermomicrobiales bacterium
CGCAAGACCCGGCAGATCCTCGAAAGCCGCCGGCGTCTGATTCCGATCATTCCTGGTAAGACCGAAACGGAGGGCTAGGTCGGCAACGATGGAACTGGCGCTGCTGCCGTTCGTTCTGGGAATCAACGTCATCCTCTGGACCTTGATCGGTGGCCTCCGATTCGTCAGCGAGCGCCTACCGCCAGCGCGGCTACCGCCGGCGCAACCGCCGGGGCGTAGGGCGTTGGCGCGCGCGGCGTCGGCGCAAGGGACCTCGGCGCATGAGATCTCGGCGTCCGGGGCCTCGCCGCCCGGCTCGCGGACCCTCAGCTCGTCGGCACCGCCGGCCGGCGAGCTCACGCCTGCTGACGTGGCCGTGCTGATCCCTGCCCACAATGAAGAACCGGTCATCGCCGCGGCGATCGCCTCGGCGATGCGCCTCGTTCCCGTGTCCAACATCCATGTCGTCGCCGACGGCTGTAGTGACGCCACGGCCGAGATCGCTCGCGCCGCCGGCGCACAGGTGTTGGAACTCCAACCGGCGCGGGGCAAGGCCGGTGGCATCGAGACGGCCCTCGAGCATTTCGACATTCCCTCGCGATTCGCTGTCCTGCTCATCGTCGACGCCGACACCGAGCTGGACGAGAACTATCTGAATCGAGGCCTGCCGGTGCTCGAGCGGCACGGCGCGGTCGCCCTCGCCGGTTATGCGAAGGCGGGTTGGCGACCCCAAGAGCTCAGCCTGACCGGCCGGTTCCTGGTGGCTTATCGCTCTCGGCTCTACACGGTCATGCAGTGGATCAAGTACGGCCAGACCTGGCGATGGACGAACGTCACGCCCATCGTTCCAGGTTTCGCCAGCATGTATCGCACCAGCGCGTTGACGCAGATGGAGCTCAACCCTGCCGGGCTGGTGATCGAAGACTTCAACATGACCTTCGAGATCCACCGCAGACGCCTCGGCAAGATCGCCTTTCGCCCGGATGTCCATGCCACGACTCAGGACCCGGACAACTTGGCCGACTACGTCAGTCAGGTCAAGCGCTGGAATCTCGGATTCTGGCAGACCATGCGCCGCCACGGGCTCTGGTTCAGTGGCTTCTGCCTCGCTCTGGTGCTGTTCGTCACCGAGGTCCTGGTGGCCAGTATCGCCTTCGTGGTCATGGCCGGCACCGCGCTATACGTGGCCGCCGTCGCGGCGGTCGTGCATACCGGCCTGCCCATGACCTGGCTGGTGGAGGTGCTGGCGTTCGTCGGCACCTACATCAGCCTGGCCAGCGTCATCCTGTTCGTCGCCGTCCCCGACTACATCCTGACGTGTTTGACGGCGATCGCGTTGCGACGGCCCAGCCTGTTGCTCTACGGCGCCGGCTTCCTCGTCCTGCGGTTCGTCGACGCGGCCATCGCCCTGTTCACTCTCCCGCAGGCGTGGCTGGTGCGCTCGGACGGTTCGTGGACCAGCCCCACCAGGCGTCCGGTTGGGCCGTCCAATCACTCCCCCGCAATCCCGCCGCCATCCAACGACGACGGGACCGAGGACCAGCCTGGAGGCGGCGAGACTCGGTGACTTGGTTTTCACGTGGCCGGCATAGTCGCGCGCTTACCGTGCGCAGGCTGGTCGCGGCCTTCGTCACACTGGTCGGCTTGTTCGGGGTGGTGTTGTTGGTTCAGTCTCAGTGGCCCGGCTCCGGCGATGAAACCCGCCCATTGGGAAACCGATCGACCCGCATCGGCTACGTGCCCTATTGGGACCAGGATCGCGCCTTCGACGTCGTCCGGGAGAATCCCGATCTGTTCGATGAGATCAGCCCGATGTGGTACTCCCTCGACCCCTCGGGAGAGGTCGTTCTCGCCGATGACGAGCACACGACCATCGAGCCGGACACGGTCGATGAGCTGCAAGAACTCGGCATCAGGGTGGTCCCGACGGTGACGAACCTCCGCAACGGCGAATGGAGCCCTGAGCTGGTCCAGGCCATGCTGAGTCAGCCGGACACCAGGCGCACTCACGTCCGCGAGATCGTCGACCTGGTTGTCGAGGCCGGCTACGACGGCATCGACATCGACTACGAAAGTCTGCGAGCCGTCGACCGGGATCCCTTCACCACGTTCTTGGAGCAGCTCGGCACGGCGCTGCGTGCGGAAGGCAAGACGCTGGCGGCCGACGTGCATCCGAAGACCTCGGACGCAGGCGACGACGAGCGGAACCGCGCCCAGGACTATCGCGCCATCGGCGCCGCGGTCGACCAGGTCCGGCTGATGGCCTACGACTACTCCTGGGACACTTCTCCCCCGGGTCCGGTCGCCCCAGCGCAGTGGGTCGAAGACGTCGTGGCCTGGACCGTCACGCAGATCCCACCGTCC
>DATGQR010000599.1:0-7584 GCA_035304105.1 Thermomicrobiales bacterium
CGAGTGTAACATCCTGTCTTGTGTGCTTCCGCTACCGGCAGAGAGGATGATGGATGGACACGGTGCATAGCGCCCCGATGGCAGGCCGCGCGCAGCCCGCGCGCGAGGAGATGCTAAACCACCCCCGGCTGAACATCGTCGACAACCAGCTGGCGCGCACGCTGCTCAGCAAGCTGCGCGACCGTCGCACCGACGTGGCCACCTTCAATGTGGTCGCCGCCGAGTTGGCCCGGCTGGTGCTCTTCGAAGCCTGCCGCCAGATCCCGGTCAAGACGGTCCAGGGCGAGGGCTTCGACGGCAGCCCGATCGAGATCGTCCGGCCGGCCGAAGCCATCGCCGGCGTCGCGGTGCTGCGCGCCGGGCTGATCTTCGAGCCCGCCTTCCGGATGCTGCTGCCGGGTTGCCCGTTCTATCAGCTGGGTATCAAGCGCGACGAAGAGACGCTCGAACCAATCATCTACACCGACAACGTGCCCGATATCGCGGGCTGGGCCGACCGCGTCCTGATCGTCGATCCCATGCTGGCGACCGGCGGCACGATCAACGCCGCCATCGCGGTCATCCGCGAGCACCACGCCGGTCCGCTCGACGTCCTCTCCCTCGTCGCCGCCCCTTACGGCGTCAAAGCCGTCACCGACTTCGACCCCCACGCCCAGATCACCACCCTCGCCCTCGATTCCCACCTCAACCCCCAGGGCTACATCGTCCCCGGCCTGGGCGACGCGGGCGACCGTTATTTCGGCACCTGAGGTGCCGGGGAGGGATTAGGGACTAGGGATTAGGGATTAGACTGGGATGGAGGAGCGCTGAGAAGTCGTGAACGCAGGGTGTTTAGCATTCTCCCAATTTCGGTCACCTCTTGGAGCGTTGTCGCGATTTGAGATTCGGTAACGTAGCCAGGTTCGACCGCTATCACCAGATATGTCTCAACTTCTGCGAGCGATCCACGCGCGACCGAGACGAACTGAGCATAGTCCCGGTGTGATCCCCGGGCATTTCCTTCGGCAAGGTTCGCGGGCACAGATATGGCAGCCCTGGTCAACTGGCTTGTCAACCCGTATCGCTCAACGTCCGGAAAACACTTTGCAATCGTGTAGATCGCCTTCACTAACCGTATCGACCGCTGCCACACCATCAGGTCCCGATGGGACCGTACTGCGTCCGCCACACTAATCCCTTATCCCTAGTCCCTAAATTGTCCGCCCCGCGGCGGGCCGCCGCCCGTGTTCTCGTAGCGCCAGCGGTAGTAGTGCTGGCCCACGTTGCCCATCTCGACGCGCCATTCGGGGGCGTTGGAGGGGGTGTAGGTCAGGCAGCGGCGCTCGAAGCACTGCAATAGGACGTCGACCCGCTGGCCGTTGACCAGCACGCGGGTCCAGTAGGCTTCGGTGATCGGGTAGCCGGTGGCGAAGAAGGTGGGTTCGAAGAGCCTGCCGGTGACGTAGTCGCCATCGCGGTAAATCAAGCCCTCGCTGTTGAGGAACTCCCAGAAGACCGACGCGATCATGTGGTCTGTCTCGGGCACATAGCGGGCCGCCGTGACGCCGTAGTCGAGCAGGCGATCATCGAGGCGCACGCGGCCGGCGCCGTCGACCAGGCTGAAGATCGGCGCGCCAGCATCGTAGGCCTCGGCCGAGAGCAGATGGGTCAGGTCCGAGTAGGTCGGCGCCAGGGGGTCGCCCGGGTCGCCAGCGACGGCGACCGAGGCCGGGCCGTGGAACTGGAAGCGGTTGTCGCCGACCTGCATCTCGCCGCTGATCAGTTCCCTGGCCAGCAGGCCGTTGGTGACGTACCAGGCGGCCGCGCGGTCGCCGTGCGGGTCGGTCACCTCCATGCGCGCCTTGTCGTAGTAGCTCACCAGCCGCTCGCCATGCAGCGACTGATCGTAGCGCTCGATGCCGGTGGCGATCGGCGCCGGCCCCCACAGCCAGCTACGCTCGACCACCTGTTCGGCCACGGGGCGGTCGGCCGGCGCCCAGGTCGCTTCCAGCGAGCGCTCGAGCAGCGTCCGCAGGCTGGCGTTCGCGTCGAGTAGCCCGGCGCCCGCCCCGGGAACCGGGGTGTCGCCATTGACCGGCAGCGCCGTCGAGGTGATGAGGCCGCGCAAGTCCTCGACCGACAGGTCCGGCGCGATCGAGAGCAGCAGCGCCAGCGTCCCGCTGACCATCGGGGCGGCGAAGGAGGTGCCGGTGACACTGTTCCAGGTATCGCCGTCCGGCGACCACCACGGCGCGATCACCGAGGTGCCAGGGGCGATCAGGTCCACCCGGTTCTGGAGAGTCGAGAACGGCGCCACGCTACCCCAGAACGTGCTGGCGCCGACCGAGATCGACTCGGGGTAGCGCCCGGGGTAGGTCACCGAGTTCGGCTCGTTGCCCGCCGCGGCGACCACTGGCACCTCGTTGCGGTAGGCATAGAGCAGCGCATCCTGCAGAGCCAGGCTGGTCTGGTCGGTGACCAGGCTGAGGTTGATCACATCCGCGCCCTGATCGACCGCCAAGATGATGCCCTGCGCCAGCGTCGAGATCGGCGCGCCATCGCGCGAGCCGACCTTGACCGGCAGTATGAGAGCCCGCGGCGCGACGCCGGAGATACCGACGCCGTCGTCACCAGCGGCCGCGACGATCCCGGCGACGGCCGTGCCGTGCCCGATATCGTCTTCCGGCTCATTGTCACCATTGAGGAAGTCATGCCCCTGCAGGAGCTTGCCGGCCAGGTCGGGGTGGCTGCGGCTGACGCCGGAATCGACGACGGCGACGACCACATCCTCGCTGCCGGAGGTGATCGACCAGGCGCCGGGGAGATCGATGCTGCGCGCCCAGGCCTGGTCGCCGAACAGGGGATCGTTCGGCTCGTAGCTGTAGCGCGCCATCCCGTCGAGTTCCGCCCACTCCACGCCCGGCTGTGCGTTGAGCGCGGCGACGGCGGCGCCGGCCTGGTCCGGCTGCGCGAAATCGGCCCGGTAGGTGCCGGGCCAGTGGGACATGCTGGTCACCGCGTCCGCGCCCAGGCCATGAAGCAGGGCAGCGGTCTCCGGCCAGGAGAGTTCGCTGGCGCGCACGATGATGCGGCTCGGCGCGTCACCATCAGCCGGCTGAACCTGAGCCTGCGGCGCAGGCAGGGGCGAGCCGGCCGGCGAGGCCTGCGCGGGCAACAGGCCAGGCGCCGCCAGGAAAAGGCCGAGCAAAGCCAGCAGCCGGACGATAATCGGCTCGTCCTTCCTTCGAAACTGGTGATCGCTGCGATCCCCTCACCGTCAAAAGGGGTCATCCGATGATAAGCCCCCGACGGCATCCTCGGCTAGAGTGAAGCCGGAAAATGAGACCACATCCGCCACCGCCGGGCTGATATCGATACGGACGTGGAACACGATAGGATTGTTCCGGTAGGGATTCACGAAACGGATCAGCGGTGACCACGAGCGAGAGCACATCGAGCCAGAGTGGACAGGACCACTCCGGGTCACGCGCTGCCGAGCGCCGGCGCGCGGCTGAGGAAGCTGCCCTCGACGCCGCCCTGGTCCGCCGGATGATCCAGGGCGATCACGCCGCCCTCGGCCAGCTCTACGACCGCCACGGCGCGCGCGTCTACGCAATCGCCCTGGCGATCCTCAACGACGTCGGCCGCGCCGAGGATGTCACCCAGGACGTTTTCATGACCCTCTGGACGCAACCCGACCGCTACGACCCGGCCGTCGGCCGCTTCGCCCCGTGGTTCTATCGCGTCGCCCGCAACCGCGCGATCGACGTCTTCCGCCAGCGCCGGCGCGAGATCATGCCGGATGAGCCGGCCATCTTCGACCTGATGATCGGCCCATCGGGGGAATCGCCGGCCGACGACGCCGTCCAGAACAGCGAGGCCGCCCGGGTGCGCGCCGCGCTGCGCCAGCTACCCGACGAGCAGCGCGCGTTGATCGAGTTGGCCTACTTCGGCGGCTATACCCAGACCCAGATGGCCGACCAGCTCGGCATCCCGCTCGGCACGGTCAAGACGCGCGTTCGCACCGGCCTGCGCCGCCTCCGCGAGTTGCTCGACGGCGAGTAGCCCCCGCCGATACAGTCCTCTCTAGATCCTCGTCCCGAAGCCAAGTCTTCGAGGCCAGGGGTGACATGGGAAAGGTGCCCTCCTAATGAGTGAAGGCACACGCTCACCACAGACCTATGCCGCACGTGACTTTCTCAAACCGGCCTCGGCAGCCTGCCCGTCGAGGAAGGCGCGCAGGTGCGGAAGCACGAGGCGTTCGCCGCTGGCGTAGAGCGCAAAGTGATCGGCATTCGGGATCTCGACGAAGCGGGCATCGAGCAAGCTCTCGGCGGCCCGGCGCGCCCGGCTCCCGGCGTGCCCCTCGTCGCGGTCGCCGGAGAGCAGCAGCACCGGCATCGTCATGCGCTCCAGCGCGTCGTCGAAGCGCACGCTGTATGCGACCTCGGGATCGGCCGGCAGGTGGGCCTGCAGCGCCTCCGCGTCATGCTGCAGCGCCCGGGCGCGGAACTCCGCCGGCCACGCTCCAACGCGGCTCTCCGACCACTCCACATAGGCCGCCATTCCCTGCGCGAGGTGGTGGCGCATGACGGCGATCCGTTCGGCGGCGCCAACCGGCTGGCGATAGGGCTGCGCGCCGCCGATGGCCATCGAGAGAAAGCGCTCCGGCGCCTGCCGCCCCAGCTCCCAGCCGACCATGCCGCCCAGCGAGTAGCCGTAGTAGTGGGCCTGCTCGATGCCCTGGTCGTCGAGCACGGCCAGGATGTCCTGCCCTAGCTGCTCGAAGCTGTAGGGGCCGGGGGGCTTGTCGCTCGCCCCATGCCCGCGGGCGTCGACCAGGATCAAGCGGTAGCGGCCGCGGAGACCCGCGACAAAACCGAAGCTGTGCCAGTCCGCGTGGCTGCCGACCAGACAGTGGTGGAGAACGAGTGGCCGCCCATTCCCTTCCGTGACGTAGTGAATCCGAACGCCGTCGCGGCTTGTCGCGTAGTGCATCGTCGCCCCCAACTCAAGCCGGAATCGCGCCGCGCTCGCGCTCGATCAGGGCGCGGCGCAGGATCTTACCCGAGGGGTTCCTGGGGATCGCGTCGATGAACTCGACCAGCCGGATCTTCTTGTACGGCGCGACCCGCGCGGCGACGTAAGCGATGACGTCCTCGGCGCTCAGGTTGCCGTTCGCCGCGACCACGAACGCCTTCGGCAGCTCCCCGGCGTCCTCGTCCAGGCTGCCGATGACGGCGGCGTCGACGATCTCCGGATGCCCCTTGAGAATGTCTTCCAGCTCGGCCGGCGCGACCTGATAGCCCTTGTACTTGATCAGCTCCTTCAGCCGGTCGACCACGTAAAAGTTGCCATCAGCGTCGGCATAGCCGATGTCGCCGGTGCGCAGCCAGCCATCGGGCGTGAGCGTCTCGACGGTCGCATCCGGTCGGTTCAGGTAGCCGCTCATCAGCTGCACCCCGCGCGCCCAGATCTCGCCGGTCTGGTCGGGTCCCAGCTCCGCGCCGGTGGCGACGTCAACGATCTTGACCTCGGTGTTCGGGCTGACCATGCCGGTCGAGCCGAGGACGACCCCGTCCCGCGGCGTCGTCGTGACCGGCAGGCCCTCAGTCATGCCATAGACCTGGCGCAGGCCGCAGCCGAGCCGCCGGGTGAAGCGCTCCCCCAGCTCCCGGCCGGCCGGCGCGGCGGCAGTGTAGATGAATTCGAGGCTCGACACGTCGTAGGACTCGACCTGCGGGGCCTTCGACATGGCCTGCAGGATCGGCGGCACCCAGACCGCGGCCGTCACCCGGTAGCGCTCGACCGCCGCGAGCGTCTCGTCGAGGTCGAAGCGCGGCAGCAGCACGCTGGTCGTGCCGCTGGCGAAGGCATGATGCAAGCAGGAATCAATGCCCGCCCGATGGAAGAACGGCAGGACGTTGAGCAGCGTGTCGCTCTCGTCCCAGACGCCCGCGCCCTGCATCTGGATGATGCTGGCAATGATGGCGTGGTGCGAGAGCATCACCGGCTTGGGTGGCCCGGTCGTGCCGCTCGACGTGGGCATGATGCAGACGTCGCCCGGGTCGGCGTCGACGACTGGCGGCTGGGCGGGATGCGCTCGGAGGTCATCGAACGCCATCGTGCCGGGGGCATCGCCGAAGGTGACGATCTGGCGCAGGCGCGTCGTGGGCCGGACGCTCTCCACGCGCTCCAGCAGCGCCGGCACGGTCACGATCATGACTGCACCGGTGTCCTCCAGCTGCCGCCGGAGCTCGTCCCCGGTGTGCATCGGGTTGACCGGCGTCACGACCGCTCCGGCAAACAGGATGCCGTAATAGGCGATCGGCCAGTCGAACCTGTTCGGGCTGTAGAGCGCCACCACATCGCCGCGCCGAAGCCCGGCCGCGCTGAGGCCCGCGGCGACGCGCGCGCTCTCGTCGATGACCTGGCCGAATGTCCGCACTGCGCCGCTCGGGGCGTCGATCTGGGCCGGCCTCTCAACGCGCTGCATCGCGCGTTCGATCAGAAAGGCCGGCAGGCTCATGTCGCTCGGTATCTCGACTTCAGGATACGGGCTGCGGAAGATCATGGGATGCCTGTCCCTTCGTTGAGACCGGGCACAACGATGTGCCCGAACAATCACTGGAGACGGCCGCGCCAGCCGCCGCGCGGCATGCGGGCTGAGATCCGCATCAAGCGATCGCGCCGTTGCGATGTGCGGCGATTGCGAGACCGGATTGAATAGTGGCGTGGGCGCCGTCCAGCGGCATCAGCGGATGTATCGATATCCGCCTCAACGAATTCGAGGATGCCAGGCACGTTCGCTCCTGCCGCCCGGGAACCCAACGGCTTGACGACGAGAAAGCGAGCGCAGCCTAGCGGTTGTCGTCGCCGGACCCGGCCGGCGGGTCGGCTGCATCCGGCGTGCTGATGGCGCGCAGCAGCGCGAAGCCGGCGGTGCCCGCGACAGCCGAGGCCAGCAGAATGCCGATCTTCGAGCGGTCGAGCAGGGCCGGATCATCGAAGGCCAGCCCGGCGATGAAGAGCGACATGGTGAAGCCGATGCCGCCCAGCAGGCTGATGCCGAGGATATGCCGCCACTGAGCGCCACCGGGCAACTCGGTCAATCCCAGCCGCACTGCCAGATAGCTGGCGCCGACGATACCGATCGGCTTGCCGGCGATCAGGCCGATGGTGATCCCGAGCGTGAGCGAACTCGTCAGCGCCGCCCCGAGATCCGTTCCGAGATCGACGCCAGCGTTCGCCAGCGCGAAGATGGGAACGATGCCGAAGGCAACCCAGGGGTGCAACCCGTGCTCCAATCGCGCCATCGGCGACTCGACCTGCTCCAGCGCCTGAGTCAGGCGATGGAGCGCCGCCTGATGCTCCGGACTGGTCAGGACCGTGACGCCGGGCTCGCCGTTGCCGGCGCGGCGGAAGCGATCGAGCTGAAACTGAGCGACCTCGACGAAGCGCCCGACGTCGATCCGGGTCTGGGAAGGGATCGCCATGGCGCCCAGCACACCAGCGATCGTGGCGTGAATGCCCGACTGCAGCAGGGCGCACCAGAGCACGATCCCAAGCAGCCCGTAGGGGATCGGGCTGTGAATGCGCGCGCGG
>DATGQR010000600.1:0-7929 GCA_035304105.1 Thermomicrobiales bacterium
ACGTTTCGCAGGTGGTACTGATAGTCGAACAACTCATCGATGCCGGCCTCGCCGAGCAATTCGACGACTGCCGGCTCGCTCTTGAGCCGGTCGCGCAGGTGACCGCCGGTGTCCCACACCTCCATCGCGTGTCGCTGGACGAGCTTGTACGCCTCCTGGCGGTCCATGCCGTGCTCGACGAGCGTCAGCATCACGCGCTGGGAGAAGATCGCCCCACCCGTCGATTCGACGTTGGCGCGCATCCGATCAACGTTGACGACCCAGTTGCGGACGAGATCGTTGAACTCGACCAGCATGTAGTGCATCAGGATGCAGGCATCCGGGAACATCACGCGTTCCACCGACGAGTTCGAGATGTCGCGCTCGTGCCACAGTGGCACGTTCTCGAGCGCCGGGATCGTGTATCCGCGCATAAGTCGGGCAAGGCCGCTCAAGCGCTCGCTCTCGTGCGGATTGCGCTTGTGCGGCATGGCGGAAGAGCCCTGATTGCCGGCGTCGAACTTCTCCTCTAGTTCGCGCACTTCGGTGCGCGCCAGATGGCGGACCTCGGTGGCGAACTTGTCGATCGACGATGCCAGCAACGCCAGCGAAAGGATGAACTCAGCGTGGCGGTCTCGCTGGATGATCTGGCTCGACACCGGGGCTGGCTTGAGTCCCAGACGCGCGCAGACATCTTCCTCCAGATCCGGGGGCACATTGGCGTGCGTGCCGACGGCTCCGGAGATCTTCCCGACGGCAAGCCCCTCCCTCGCGCTCGCGATGCGCCGCCGCGCGCGCCGCAGCTCGTCGTACCAGATCGCCAGTTTGAAGCCGAACGTGGTCGGCTCGGCGTGGACGCCATGCGTGCGGCCAATCGTGATGGTGTGGCGGTGCTTGAGCGCCTCCTGGCCTACCGCCTCGATGGCCTCATCCAGCACCTTGAGGATCAAGTCGGCGGCATCGAGCGTCTGCAACGCGAGCGCCGTGTCGATCACATCAGAGCTAGTTAAGCCGAGGTGGATGAAGCGTGAGGCCTCGCCGACGGTTTCACCGGCTGCGCGCAGAAAGGCGATCACATCATGATCGGTCTCCGCCTCGATCTCTTTCATGCGCGCGAGGTCGACCTTGGCATTTCGAATGGCGGCCATGTCGTCCTGAGGAATGACGCCACGCGCCGCCCAAGCCTCGCAGACGGCGATCTCGACATCGAGCCAGCGGTCGATCTTGTGCTGCTCACCCCAAATCGCTCCCATTTCGGGGAGCGTGTAACGTTCAATCACTCGGGAACCCCTCTTGACAGGCGGCGGTCCGGCCTACGAAACGAGTGCCAGTTGGCGCGTACGCTGTGCGGTGATGGGTGTGGGCGGCTACCACTCGGGAGGGTGATCCCGAGAGCCCGAAGGGGGCTAAAACGTCAAACGTTCGAGGCATCTCACCACCGATGCACGAACCGCAGGCCGCCAGCAAAAGTATACACAAAATGGCAATCAGTTCCGCCGCCAAAGCCCTGTACGAACGCGCCCGATCAATCGCTCCTGGGACTTTCCTCAGTTGCGTGTCTCTGCCCGGCGGAATATAGTACGGCCAGTGACGGAGAATGTGGGGGCGCTCGCGTGAGCGATTGGTTACCGGTTTTCGTAGCGCCTGGACTCGTGTGGGAGGACGCGAGTCGACGAGGTGGGAACGTATCGAAGTCTTCGGCGGGTCGTTCCCCGGCTGCACGGTCGTGAGTCGAGGGCGAAAACGGCAGGGTGACTTGCCGGACAAGCCTCTCGACAGGTGCATTCAGCCTCCACTCTCCCTCAGAACAACCGACGAGATGAATTCGCATGGGCCATCCTGCGGGGGTGTGCCCTGGTAAGGTCATTGACTATGTGTGGAATCTTCGGCTACGTGGGCGCCCCGACCGACGCCGGCAGCATGGTGTTGGACGCGTTGCGCAAGCTCGAGTATCGCGGCTACGACTCATGGGGGGTCGGCGTCGGCGTCAACGGGCACGTCGCCATCGAGAAGAATGTCGGCAAGATCGGCAGCGCCACCGTCGACTTTCCCGATTCAACCATCGGCTTCGGCCATACCCGCTGGGCCACGCACGGCGGCGTTACGCGCGCCAATGCCCACCCGCACAGTGACCCGACCGGCCGCTTCGCCGTGATCCACAACGGCATCATCGAAAACTTCGCTTCGCTGCGCGCCCAGCTGGAGGCGGACGGCAAGCATCTGGCCAGCGAAACGGATACGGAAGTCGTCGTCCACCTGATCGCCTCACAAATCCAGGATTCCAATGATCCCCAGGTACTGATCGAAGCCGTCGCGAACACCTTCCGGCAGCTCGCCGGGTTCAACGCGATCATCGTGCTCGATCGCGGTTCGGAGACGTTGACTGCTGCCAAGAACGTGTCGCCGCTGGTGATCGGCCGCGGCTCCGATGGCATTTTCATCGCGTCAGATCAGCTCGCGTTGAACGGCCACGTCGACGAGATCGCGTTCCCAGAAGATGGCCAGATCGTTCAGCTCAGCCACAAAGGTGTGGTCGTCTTCGACTCGTATACGATGAAGCCCGAGACGCTTTGCTGGCGCACGCCATCGGCCCAGAACCAGTCCACCGAGCTGGCAGGATTCCCGGACTTCCTGCTCAAGGAGATCTACGACCAGCCCGCCGTCGTGCGCCGCATCGCCACTGAGATGATCGACGACGCGGAGCGTCTGGCGCACGAGATCCGCGAGTCCTACGGTACCTTCCTGATCGGCTGCGGCACGGCCAGTTACGCCGCTCTGGCGGGAAGCTATCTCTTTAGCCGCATCGCGCGCCGGCACGTCAACTTCGTGGTCGGCAGTGAGTTCACCTACCACGAGCACTTCCTGACCGACCGCTCGCTCGTCTGCGCGCTATCGCAGAGCGGTGAGACCATCGACATCATCCAATCCGTCCTGGCGGCGAAGAGTCGCGGGGCCCGTATCGCCGCGCTGGTCAATGTGGAAGGCTCGACGCTTGATCGCATTGCGGATTTCAGCGTGCACTTGCAGGCCGGCCCCGAGCTCTCGGTACTCTCGACCAAGGCCTACTCCGCGAAGGTCGCGCTGCTCTCACTCACCGCACATATTCTGGACGGCCGCAAGCAGGAAGGCGTCGATCTCCTGCTGCGCGCGGCCGACGCCATCGAGCAGAGCCTACGACCGGATTTCCAGGAGAAGATTCACCAACTTGGCAGCCAGCTACGCGTGTCGCGAAGTCTATTCGCGATCGGCCGCGGTCTGAATTTCCCGACGGCGCTCGAATCCGCGCTCAAGATCAAGGAAGTATCGTATATACATGCCGAAGGCTTCGCCGCCGGCGAACTCAAGCACGGCGTCATCGCCTTAATCGAGGAAGGCACTCCGTGCATAGCGTTCGCGCCCAACGACGAGACACACACCGATATCATTTCTGGCGCGATGGAACTGAAGAGCCGCGGCGGGTTCATCATCGGCGTCTCGCCGATGGATGATCCTGTCTTCGACGTGCACCTGCCGGTCGCGGACGTGGGTAACGCCAGCCCGCTGGCAATGGTTGTCCCGGCCCAGTTGCTCGGGCGGGAACTGGCTGTCGCGAGGGGGCTCGACCCGGATAAGCCACGTAACCTGGCGAAGAGCGTAACGGTCAAGTAATGGCGATCATCGACACCCACTGCCACCTGGACTTCCCGGCCTTCGATGAAGACCGGGACGCGGTGTTCGAACGAGCGAGTCAGGCGGGTGTCGTTGGCTTCATCCTGATCGGGATTCACCCTGAGAGCTGGGCGTCGACCCGCGAGATTGCCTGCCAGCGACGGGATGTCTGGCGCGCCGCCGGCCTGCATCCCAACTCCGCCGCCGAGCTGTGGTCGGACGCCCTGCTCGCAAAATTGCGTGACGAGGCTAGCGGCGGTGAGATTGTCGCGATTGGAGAGACAGGCATCGATCTCTACCGCTCAAAGGAGTCGATCGACATTCAAGCCGAAGCCTTCCGCGCTCAGCTGCGCTTAGCTAAATCCTTGGATCTGCCGATCGTCATTCATCAACGCGACGCCGAGCAGGAGGTATTAGACATCCTGCGGGGCGAAGGCGGCGCCCATGGCGTGCTGCACTGCTTCGGCGGTGACTGGCAATTCGCCAGCGCCTGCCTCGACCTGGGCCTGCACCTCGGCATCGGCGGTGTTGCAACGTTCAAGCGCTCCGATGCCACGCGCCAGGCGATCGCGAAATGCCCGGCCGACCGGTTGCTGCTGGAGACGGACGCGCCTTTCCTGGCGCCGCAACGACACCGAGGCAAGCGCAACGAACCGGCCTATCTCCGCGAGGTGGTCGAGGTGATCGCCGCTGCTCGGGGACAATCACAAGAAGAGGTCGAAGAATTCACGACCAGCAACGCTCGCGCGCTGTTCGGCCTCCATACAAGAACGAAGGACGCGCGAAGCGCATGAAGCTGATCGTCGCGACAACCAATCCCGGCAAGCTTCGCGAGCTAGAGCGACTGCTCCCCGCGGAGATCGAGCTGCTGCCCTGGTCGTCGCTGGACATCGATCCGCCGGAGGAAACCGGCACGACGTTTCTCGAGAACGCGATCATCAAGGCACGTGCGGGCGCGGCGTACGGATTGCCGACGATCGCCGACGATTCCGGACTGGAAGTCGACGCGCTCGGCGGGCGACCCGGGGTGCACTCTGCGCGATTCGCCGGCCCGGGCGCTACCGATGCCGAGAACAACACGCGGCTGATCGAGGAACTCAACCGACTCGGCGCGGTGAATCGCACGGCCCGCTTCGTGAGCGCCGTCGCGTTGGCCCTCCCGGACGGGCATCTCGTGACGGCAACCGGAACGATCGAGGGCAGGATCGTCGATACCCCGCGCGGCGCCAACGGCTTTGGTTACGATCCACACTTTGAAGTCCACGATGCGGCCGCTCCCGAAGCCACCGGAAGAACGCTCGCTGAGCTGCCGTTATCGCAGAAAAATGAAATCTCTCATCGGGCACGCGCGTACCGTAATCTCATCGCCGCGTGCTCAAAGGAACGAAACAGTCATCCAATTATTGCGGCGCTTGGCGCCACTCCTATTACTGGAGGTCAACCTACATGACCGTCATCAAGCCCAAAGAGACCCAGTCGACCGAAGCTCCACTACCGATCTCGACCGAGCGCGAATTGGCGCGAACTCGACGCCCTCTGCCGCTTATCGCGATCGTCGGCGCGGCCGGGAAATCGACAACCGGCTGGCTCCTGACGGACATCGTCGAGGCATCGGGTCGTGAGGTCGGCGCCTGGCTCTCGTCCGGCGTCTACGTCGACCGCACGATCCGCAACGACGAGCTTCACGCCTGGGAGCTGGCAGTGCTAGCGGCTCGCGCGCGCGAGATCGACCTGCTCGTCCAGGAGATTCCTTCGGTGCTCGCGAGCCGCCTGGCCCCGGATTCGCTGCAGATCGTGATCACCACCTCCATCTGCGGGTCGGACGCTGCCTGCCGTCGAGATGAGGCGGCCGCGCGAGACCGGGCGGCCGTTATCCAGGCTGTGCGCGCGCTTCGTTCTGACGGTCTCGCCATCGCCAACGCCGATGACTTGCTCGTCGTCCACGCGCTGGAGGAGGGAAACCACAAGAGCATTTACTACGCGCTTCATGAGGCGAATCCGGTGCTGCGCCGCCACCTCGAGGGCGGCGGGAGCGCTTTCTGGGTGCAGGATGGCTGGCTGGTCTGCTCGCTCGATGGCAAGTTCGAGCGGATTGTCCCGACCACATCCCTGACCTGGGCGCTCAACGGCGAGTTGAGCTACCAGCTTCAGAATGCGATGGCCGCAACGGCGGCCGCGATGGCGATCGGCATCGACATCCAGCACGTCCGCGACGCCTTGCGCTCGTTCGCGCCCGACTCCGACCGGCTTCCAGGAAGCTCGAATGTGTTCGAGACGGACGATACGCGCATCATCGTCGATCAACCGCGCTCGACCTGGGCGCTGAAGCATCTGGTGCGCGCTGTCCGGTCCACCACGGCGAAGCGTGTCCTCGCCGTCACCGATGGCCTGCCGCAGTTCGACCTTGACGATCTTACGGAAGTCGGCCGCCTTATCGGGTCGTCCTGCGGGGTCGCCATGATCTACAGCGCCGCCGTCGACGAGGCGCGCGTCGACGCCCTGCGGGAAGGACTCGCGAGCTGCGAGGTTCCGCCGATCATCTTGGTTCGGGAGACGTCCTTCCCTTCCCTAGCCCAGGTGCAAGCGATGCTCCAGCCAGGCGATGCCGGGCTGATCCTGCTCGGCCCTGACCGCTTCAGCGCAGCCGAATAGTTCGGCCATCGAGCAGAGGGTCGGCCGGCCCCGCGGTTCGCGCATTGACCTGCCGACCCTCGCTGCTCCATTTCCTGTTACGTTGACGAACCAGATGCTGGCTGGGATATGTCGCCTGTAGTCGGATTCGGGCGGACCTGTCGTCAGCCACCTGCATTATCACGGCGTCAGATCAAAGCACCGCGCGTAGACTTTCCAGCTTCCTGTCTGGAATCTATCGTCGATTGTGGCGCGCCAGCCTTGCCTGCCGTCGAGCCCGACATACGGCTCGTTCGCCCGAACTATGTCGTCGTAACGTCTGCTGATCCAGTATCCACCGGATACCAGGATGTCCCCTTCATCGCAGAAGGCGATCTGCTCGAGCATGGGGTACCCGTCGTCTTGGACGAGCGTCCCGAGCGAGAATGCGGTCACCGTGTAGATCTCGGGCAGGCCTCCGCCCCCGCCGCTGCCACCGGCGCCCGGCGGTCCTTGCTCTCCCCTCGCGGCCAGCAGATTCCCGCTGCTACCGGTCCCAGGCGCTTCAGCCTCGTTCTCGGTGACTGCGATGTATGCGCTGCCCTCATAGCTTACCGCATCGGTTGCCTGGTACGCCGTCACTGCATCCCACTCGCCTCGCCAGACCAATCCGGGCGGACCAGGCTCTCCATCTTTCCCATCAACGCCAGGCGGCCCTGGCGGTCCTGGTGGTCCAGCGACGCCGTCTTCTCCTGGCGGGCCAGGAGGTCCCGGCGGGCCTTGTGCGCCGTCCTGCCCCGGTGGCCCTGGCGGTCCTTGCGCGCCGTCCTGACCGGGTGGTCCCGGTGGACCTTGCGCGCCATCTTGACCGGGGGTCCCTGGCGGACCAGGTGGTCCCGGCGGGCCTTGAGCCCCATCCTGACCAGGCGGTCCTGGCGGGCCAGGTGGGCCGACGGCGCCCTCTCCTTCACCTGGCGGCCCTTGCACGTTCCAGCGCACTTCGGATTCGGTACTGGCAACGCAGTTGCCCCGGAACAGCATCCGCAGCGCGCCGGTGTAGCGGTTTACGCACACGACGATCTCTTCAGAGTCCCCCTCGCCATCGCCGGCTAGCAACTCTCGCCCCCACGGCGCGAACGCCGCGGCAAACGCGAGCGCCATCGCGAGCGTGACCGCGAGCGCCGGCCAGCGCATCCTGCCCCTCATCATTCACGCACTCCCTCCACATTGGCTGTAGGTGGATCATAGAGTGCCACGATGACGAGTGCAATCTTGTCTCAGCGGCACATCTTACGGAGTGAATGCTACTTATGTTGCGGCATGACCGCACCCTGGACGGCCACGCCGGGCTCTGGTGGAAACGGCACCCGGCGACCTTTGGCCTCGACTCTTATGGGCTACTAGTATGGGCTAGGCCCGCCGAAGCCGCTGGATCACGCATGCCTCGGCTGGCCTGTGCGGTCAGATTCGATATGGCGCTGGGCGAGATCGACGGCGCCTGCAGTCCGAGGACCTCTACGCCGGCACTATCTGGACGAGGACGTCCTCGCCAACGTGCGGGGTGACGTGGGTCTCGGCCCGTCCCAGGCACTCATTGACGGCGCGCTCGAGATCCTCGCACCAATCCACGCGATGGCCGACCCGGATGGCGCGCAAATCATTGCCAAGCTTGAAGACCAGTACGAGATCGTC
>DATGQR010000601.1:0-2790 GCA_035304105.1 Thermomicrobiales bacterium
AGCAACACCGCCGGAATCGAACCAGCCCACTCCGGCTCGTCGATCGTGATGCCGCTTTAGAAACGCTCATCCGTGAGCCGCTCGGGGCATCGAGCAGTGTCTTCCTGATCAGTGGTGAGAGCGGCACCGGTAAGAGCACGCTGATTCGCGCGGCGCTGGATCACTATCGGCGAAGCTCGCGTGCCGAGGCGCCGGTCAATCTCATCGCCTGTCATCCCTCTCCGGTGCCCTACTCCGCCTGGGCCGAATTGATCGAGCAGCAACCGACCATCGCCGACGCCATCCCGGCTCCGCTGGGCAGAGCCGAACCGGCCGCCCAGGGCCGCGACGAACTGTTGTATGCCGCCGCCCGGGCGCTTTCCCGGCTCGCGTCCGAGAAGCCGCTGACACTGCTCTTCGACGACATCCAGCATGCCGACCTCTCATCACTCGACCTGCTGCTGGCCCTGGCCCGTGAGAGCGAGGGGACAGCGCTACGCCTGGTTCTCGCCTGCGAGACGCCGCTGCCGGAGGGCTCACCCGTGGCGAGCTTCGTCCCGGCACTCTTCCGCGAGACACGCGCCGAATCGATCGAGCTCGGCCCGCTCAGCCTCGACGGCATCCGGACACTGCTTCGCGAGCGGCTGGGCCCAGAACGTGTCCCGTCGGAGTCCGACCTCGCCAGCCGCATCCGGCAATTGAGTGGCGGCAACCCTCTCTATGTCGCTGAGATGATCGACGCGCTCGCCGACGGCACGGACCACGACGCGATCGACATGGACCGCCAGTTCAGCGCGCTGCCCTTTTCGCTCCGCCAGCTCGCCGAGCACCGACTCTCGGCCGTTTCCGGAAGCGCCCGGGAGATCCTGGAGCTGGCGGCCATCGTCGGCGACGACATCGACGTCGAGCTGCTGGCCGAGATCGCCGGCCACGACATCGAGCAGGTGATCGATCAGCTCGAGCATTCGCTAGCCGCCGGCATCCTGGTCGAAGACGAGGAGGGCCGGCTACGCTTCCGCCACGGCATCGTTCGCCAGTTGCTGGCCGAGCGCCAGTCAGGTATCCGCCGCCAGCGCTGGCATCGGGCCATCGTCGCCACCCTGCAGCGACGCCCGGGCACGCCACCAATCGCGATCGCCCGTCATGCTGAAGCCGCGCGCGACTTTCAGACGGCGATCGATGCCTATCGCCAGGCCGGGCACCAGGCACGTGACCTCTTCAACATGCCCGACGCCGCGCGCTCCTATCGTATGGCGCTGGAGATCGCCGAACAGGCGGGCCTCGACGAAGCGCTGCGCGACGAATTGCGCCTGCAATACGCCGACAGCATTATCCGCAACGCGCCAGCGATGGCAGCGCGAGAATACGAACGGGTAGCTGCACGAAGTTACGTGCGCGGCGACCGGCTTACCCTGGCCCGCGCACGCCAGCGGCAGGCCACGCTCTTCTATGAGATCGGACGTCGCGAAGACGCGCTGACGATCCTTGGTGAGCTCATCCCGGAGCTGCGGGAGCTGGAAGATTGGCAGACGCTTGCCGATGCGCTCACGTGCGCGCTCTACAGCGTCGCCGCCGAGAGCAACTTCCTGGCGCTCGACAGGCTTATCGATCAGCTGATCGACGTAGCCGACCGGATCAACAAGCCGAGCTATCGCGCGACCGCCTACTTCATGGAGGCACTCTCTCGTGTCGCCCGCGGGGATGCTGCCGGCGCGCCGCTCGCCATCCGCCAGGCGATCGCCATGGCGATGGAGCTGGGGAAACTCGACATCGCCACGCCCTGGACGGCGGTGGCCTTCTTCCGGGTCGACATCTTCGCCAACCTCCACCGGCCCGACCAGGTCGAGGCGCTGATCGAGCGCGGCCTGGAGCTGGACGCCGAGAGCAACCGGCGCATCGGCCTGTCCCCCGAAGCCTGCGACTGCACGCCGGAGTTCGCCTACTGGTGGCTCTTCCGCGGCGAGTGGGAGCGCGCTCGCGGCGCGCTGCCCGACCCGGTCGAAATCCGCAGCGCGCCGCAGCCGCAGGTGCTCAAGGACAGCGTCCACGTCATCGCCGCCGAGCTGGCGATGGCCGCCGGCGACGCCCAGACCGCCGACCTCTACCTGGACTACATCGCGCCCTCGGCCAGCATGGAGCCGGGCGACCACAGCTACCAGCAGTGGCTGATGGCCGCCGAGCAGCGCGTGCGCTTCTGCCTGGAGCGCGGCGACCTCGACGAGGCCGAGCGCTGGGTCGAGGCGCTCGACCGCGAGCTGGAGCGCAAGCCGCACGTCCCCGGCGAGCTGATGCTCGACATCAGCCGGACGCGCATCTACCTCGCGCGCGAGCAGGCCAGCCATGCCCGCGAGGTTGCCACCAGCGTCGTGAGCCGGGCGCGCCAGACGCACAACATGCTGGCGCTGATCGGCGGCCTGATGTTGTTCTCGCGGGCCGAGCAGGCGCTGGGCTGCGCGCCGGCCGCATTGGAAGCCGCCGAGGAAGCCGTGCTCGTCGCGGACAACTGCCGGCTCGATTTCCTGAAGACGCTGGCGCGCATCAACCGGCTCGAGATCTCCGCCGCGCTCGGCAAGCCAGTCGACGGCTTCCAGGCCGAGCTGGAGGAGCTGTTGGAGCAGGTCGAGCTGCTCGGCGCGGCGCCGGCCCAGAAGCGGCTGGCGCGGATCGACCGCCGGCGCAGCCGCGAGCGCCCGGGCGGCCTGACGCGCCGCGAGCTGGAGGTGCTGGCCCTGATCGTCGAGGGCAAGACCGACAACGAGATCGCCGAGATTCTCTACATCAGCCCGCGCACGGTCAGCACCCACGTCGGCA
>DATGQR010000602.1:0-6591 GCA_035304105.1 Thermomicrobiales bacterium
TGATGCAGGAAGGCGCTACGGAGTGGCACACCAACATCCAGACGACGCTGGTCCCGGCCGGTGGCGCGACGATCGTCGAGTTCACCTGCGAGGTGCCTGGTAGCTACAAGATGGTCGATCACAGCCTGGGCCGCCTGGGTAAGGGCGCGGTCGGAATTATCGAAGTGGAAGGCGACGAGAACCCCGAGATCTTCGAAGTCGTCTCCTCGCCACACGCCTAAGCTTCAACCGAGTTCCACAAAGCAGTTCCTCCGCACGGCAAGGGAGCGTGGTCACACACGCTCCCTTGTTGTGATTGGCGCCGGACGGATCATGCGGCTATTCCGGATTCCGAGGTCGCCCGCCCGGTCAACGCTCGTAGGAGTCGGGGCGCAGATTTCCAGTGCGAGGGCGGGTGATTCGGGACGTGATGGCGGCCACCACGGCAGTGGCCAGCACGTGTCCATCATGCAATGCGCCTAATCCAGCATGAGGAACTTGTGCTGCACGGGACTGGGGGCAATTGAAACGGCCCCTCTCCACCGTTAGCTCCGGGGAGAGGGGCCGCAGTGCTTGATCCGTGCAGGCGCCGGTCTAGTTGCTGCGCAACGCCTTCCAGATCTTCTCGGCAGTGAACGGGATGTCCAGGTGCGTGATGCCGAAGGGCGCCAGCGCGTCCATGACGGCATTGGCGACCGCCGGGGTCGAGCCGATTGTGGCCGCTTCGCCGATGCCCTTGGCGCCGAGCGGGTTGAGCGGCGAAGTCGTGATCGTGCGGTCGACCTCGAACATCGGGAACACCTCGGCCTTCGGGATGGCGTAGTCCATCAGCGTGGCCGTGACGAGTTGGCCGTTCTCGTCGTAGACGGCCTCCTCGCTGAGCGCCTGGGCGATGCCCTGAGCCAGGCCGCCGTGGACCTGACCCTCCAGCAGCAGCGGGCTGATGACGTTGCCGCAGTCGTCGATCGAGACGTACTTGGTCAGCTTGACGGCGTAGGTCTCCGGGTCGATCTCGACGACGGCGATGTGCGTGCCGAAGGGGAAGGTCTCGTCCTCCGGGCTGAAGTAGTTGACCGTCTCCAGGCCGGCTTCCATGCCCGCCGGGATCCGGCCGCTGTAGGCTGCCCCGGCGATGTCGGACAGCGTCACGAACGGCTCCGGCGCGCCAGCAGCGTGGTAGCGGCCGTCTTCCAGGACGATGTCTTCGGGGCTGACCTCCAGCAGATGCCCGGCGATCTGATCGGCCTTCTCGCGGATCTTGTCGAGCGAGATCATCAGCGCGCCGCCGCCGACGACCAGGCCGCGGCTGCCGCCCGTGCCCTGGCCCTGGGCGGTGTTGTCAGTATCGCCGTGGTGCACGACGACGTCCTCGAAGCGCGCGCCGATGCGGTCGGCGACGATCTGGGCGAAGGTTGTCTCCTGCCCCTGGCCGTGCGGCGAGATGCCGGTGTAGACGCTCACTGCGCCGCTGGGCTCGACCTTGACGATGCTCGACTCCCAGGGCCCGAAGCCGCAGATCTCGACGTAGCTGGCCATGCCGATGCCGACGATGCGGCCCTCGGCGCGCGCCTGCTCCTGCATCCGGCGCAGCTCGCTGTAATTGGCCACTTCCAGCGCCTTGTCGAGCGCCTTCTCATACTCGCCCGTGTCGTACTTCTCACCGGTTGCCGTGGTGTAGGGGAAGGCTTCCGGAGGAATGAAGTTCTTGCGGCGCAGCTCGGCCGGGTCCATGCCAAGCTTCTGGGCCAGGATGTCGACCGCGCGCTCGATGTAGTAGGCGGCCTCCGGGCGGCCGGCGCCGCGGTAGGCGCCGACCGGCGTGGTGGTCGTGTAAACGGCGCTGATGTCAAGATCGACTGCCGGGATGTCGTAGCAGCCGACGGCCATCGTTGCGGTCAGGTAGGCCAGGTCGAGTCCCTTGGGGTAGGAGCCGGCATCCTGGATCACCTTGAGCTTGAGGCCGGTGATTTTGCCGTCGCTGGTCGCCGCCAGCGAGATATCGGCGATCTGGGCGCGGCCGTGGTTGGTGACCAGGAAGTTCTCGCTGCGCGTCTCAACCCAGCGCACCGGGCGACGCAGGTGCTTAGCCAGCGCCGCGACGGTCAGTTCCTCGTGGTAGACGCCGAACTTGCTGCCGAAGCCGCCGCCAACCTCCGGCGCGATGACTCGCAGATTTGCCTGGGATAGCCCCAGCTTCGGCGCGGCCTCGTCGCGCCAGCCGTGCGGGGCCTGGTTGGAAACCCAGACGGTCAAGCCCTGGGTGAGCGGATCCGGCGCGGCGGCGCAGGCGCGGCCCTCCATCGCCAGCGGGACGAGCCGCTGCGAGCGGATGCGCTGTGAGATGACGACGTCGGCGTTGGCGAAGGCGCCCTCGACGTCGCCGTTGGAGCGCTGGTGGGCCATGCCGATATTGTTCTTGACCTCGTCCCAGACCAGCGGCGCGCCGTCCTTGGTGGCCTCCTCGATGTCGACGACGGCCGGCAGCACCTCGTAGTCCACGACGATCGCCTCGGTGGCGTCGCGGCCGAGCTGCTCGTTCTCGGCCAGGACCACGGCGACAGGTTCACCAACCCAGCGCACTTTGCCCTCGGCCAGCGTCTGGACGGCCGGGATTGGGATGTCACCAGCGTCGACCGCTTCCAGCTCGGCGTCGCCGCTCATGCCGGTGCCGCCCAGCGGTTCGGCCAGCTGCTTCAAGTCCTCGTTGGTGTAGACGCCAAAGACGCCGGGCATGCTCTTGGCCGCAGATGTGTCGATCGAGCGGATGCGTGCGTGGGCGTGCGGCGAGCGCAGGAAGCTCGCGTGGAGCATGCCGGTCAGCTGCAGGTCGCCGACGTACATCGACGTGCCGGTGATCAGGCGGGGATCTTCCTTACGCTTAATGCGCGCGCCCATCAATTGACTGCGTACCATCAGGCCGTCCCTTTCTTTGTCAGGAGTCGCCGGTCTTGCCCGACACGTGCAGACTAGCATTTCCCGTGAATTGGTGAAAGCGGCGCGCACCGGTCCCTATCGGCAGGCCGCCAGGCCGGACGCGTCAGGATTCATACTGATGGGCGATGGCGACGCGCGTGCCTCGCGGACAGTCGCATCGACTCAGCCGCGGCAAGCGAAGGGGGCGCTCGTCATACGCGAGCGGATTCCCAGGCTGAGCGATACGTTTGAGCCAACGCCGCACGAGCCTTTCCCGCACAATGTCGGCCCGTTTGGCACGCCCATGACGGACCCGCTCTTCGAGACGCTCGTCGTCATAGTCGCCGTTGCGATGTGCGGCGCGTTCGGGTTTCGCATGTGGCGCGCTTACCGACCGCGCTCCTGGAAGTACCGGCTGAAGAAGCGCTTGCGAGGCGCAGCCCGCCGGCTCGAAGCCTGATAGCGCCACGCGAACCATTCGTCCTGAATCGCACGCCGCTGTTGCTGTGTGGGCCGGTGATGGATTCTACTGGTGGTATCCTTTTCGGCTGTGCGTGACCGATTTTGCGCGGGAATCCGGCGACGAGCGGCACCCACGATCGGCATCTATCCCAGGGAGTACGGCATCCATGCGCTCCTTGCGCGTCTGGCTCGGGTTCCTGATCAGTGTCATCTTCCTCTACCTGGCCTTGCGCGGTCAGGACTTTGCCCTGATCTGGGACTCGATGCGCTCCGCCGATTACATCTGGCTCATTCCGGCCACCGTCGTCTACTTCGGCGGCGTGGCGCTGCGCGCCGTGCGCTGGGATTACCTGTTGCGCGGGGTCGGGCGCATCCGCCCGGCGGGGCTCTTCCCGATCGTCGTCATCGGCTATATGGCCAACAACGTCCTGCCCTTCCGGGCCGGCGAGCTGGTGCGCGCCTATGCCCTCTCCTCGCGTTACAACGTCCGCAAGAGCGCCTCGCTGGCGACGATCGGGGTCGAGCGCATCTTCGACGGCCTGACGATGCTGCTTTTCTTCGCGCTCGCATCCTTCTCGATCACATTGACCAGCGACCTACGGGCCGTCTTCAACGTCGCCTCCTGGGTCTTCGCGCTGATGGCCGTGGGCGTGATCCTCTTCGTCTTCGCGCCAGGCCTGCGCGACCGGTTGATCGGCATGCTCCTCACGCGCCTGCCGGAGCGCCTCAGCGAGCGGGTCGGTCCGATGACCCAGGCTTTCATCGACGGCCTGAGCATCGTGCGCCGGCGCAACGACTTGCTCGGCGTGGCGCTCGCGTCGCTGTGCGCCTGGCTGCTGGAAGCTTCGATGTACCTGATGATCGCCGAGGCTTTCGGGCTGGACATCTCGCCGCTGGGCATTCTGATGGTCACGGCCGTCGCCAATCTGGCGACGCTGATCCCCTCCTCGCCCGGCTACGTCGGCGCTTTTGAGTATGGCGTCATCCTGGTCGTCGCCGGGGCGCTGGGCTTCGGCCGCGAGCTGGCGCTCTCCTACGCCGTGGTAGTCCATGCCGCGCTCTACCTGCCGGTGACGCTACTTGGCTTTGTGTTCTGGTGGCGCGAAAGCCTCTCCTGGGGCGCGATGCGTAAGGCAGAGAAGGCGGCGAGCTAGCGTTGGAGATCCTCCAGGCCATCGTCCTCGGGATCGCCCAGGGCCTGACCGAATTTCTCCCGATCTCCTCCTCGGCGCACCTGATCGTCATCCCCTGGCTCTTTGGCTGGGATTCCTTCGGGCTGGCGTTCGACGTCGCTCTGCACCTGGGCACGTTGGCGGCCATCCTGATCTACTTCCGCCAGGACCTGATCGCCATCCCGCGCGGCCTGATCGCCGAGCGCGACGCTCTGGCGCGCCGCCAGTTGCCGGCCGACCCGATGGCGCGGCTGGGCATCTACATCGTGCTGGCATCGTTCCCCGCCGGGCTGGTCGGCCTGTTCGGCGAGGATGCCATCGACCGCGCCTTCCACACCGACCCGCTCACGCGCGGCGCGCTCGCCACGATCGCCGTCGTCCTGATGGTGGCCGGGCTGATCCTGGAGATCGCCGACCGCCGGATGACGCGCATGACCCGCGAGCCGGGCGCCGAGCCGGTCACGTTGCGCCAGGCGCTGGTCGTCGGGCTGGCCCAGACACTGGCGCTGATTCCCGGCGCCTCGCGCAGCGGCACGACGATCGCCGCCGGGCTGTTCGTCGGCCTGAGCCGCCCGGACGCCGCGCGCTTCTCCTTCCTGCTGGGCGTGCCGCTGATCGCCGGGGCCGGGGCGAAGCAGATGGCCGAGGTCGCGCTGGACGGCTTCGACGACGTGTCGCTCGGCGTCTTCCTGTTCGGGATGCTGGCGGCCGCAGTCACCGGCTACGCCGCGATTGCTGGCCTGTTGCGCTTCCTCCAGCGCCGCCCGGTCACCGTCTTCGTCGTCTACCGCATCCTCCTCGGTCTGACCCTCCTCACCCTCCTCGCCGCCGGCTTCGAGGGCTGACCCTTCATTACCGCAGCACTCCCCTACAGGCACTTGGGTGGTCGGCTGTGACGTCAGCCAGCCCGGGCGAGCGTGCGACGGATCTTCGCGGCGGCTGCGGCGACTTTCTCTTCGTCGACGCCGGTTTCGATGCCGAGGCCGTGGAGCAGGCGCACGAGCTTCTCGGTGGCGAGGTTGCCGGGCGCTCCAGGGGCGAAGGGGCAGCCGCCCAGGCCGCCGGCCGCGCCGTCGTAGACGGTGATCCCCGCCTCCAGCCCGAGCATCACGTTCGGTAGTGCCAGGTCGAAGGTGTCGTGCAAGTGCAGGGCCAGCTTCTCGACCGGGAGCTGGTCGACCGCCAGCGTCAGCACGGCGTCCATGTCCAGTGGCGTGGCCCGGCCGACGGTGTCGGAGATGGCGACCTCATCCACGCCCAGGTTGAGCAGACGCGCCGAGACCTCGATTGCCTTCTCCGGCGCGATTCGGCCTTCGTACGGGCAGTGGAAGGCCATCGAGACGTAGCCGCGCACCCAGATACCGTGCTGCTTCGCCGTTGCCACTACCGGCTTGAAGCGCTCGAACGTCTCGTCGATCGTGGCGCGGACGTTGGCCTGGCTGAACTGCTCGGAGGCCGCCGTGAAGACGCAGATCGCGTCGACGCCCGACTCCAGCGCGCGCTCCATGCCGCGCTCGTTCGGCACCAGCACCGGGAAGCGCACGCCTGCCCGGCGCTCGATCCCGGCCATGACCTCCCCGGCATCGGCGAGCTGCGGGACGGCCTTCGGGTTGACGAATGACGTCGCCTCGATCCAGCCTAGCCCGGCGTCGGCCAGGGCGTTGACGAAGGCGATCTTCTCAGCGGCCGGGATCGGCGCGGCCTCGTTCTGCAGCCCGTCGCGCGGCCCGACCTCGAAGACGGTGACGCGCGGCGGCAACGAGCGAAGTAGCTGGCTCATCTCGCTCCTCTATTCAGCGTGCGGCTCGATGGTGACGATGACCTGGCGCAGGCCGACCAGGTCACCGGGACCGGCGGAGATGGCTCCGACCGTCCCGGCGAAGGGCGCGGTCAGGCTGATCTCGATCTTCATCGCTTCCAGCACGGCGACGACCTCATCGGCCGCTACCTCCTGACCGGGTTCGACGACGATGTCCAGCACCTTCCCGGGCATCGGCGCGCGCACCTGGCCGTCGAGCGTGGCACTCCCGCTCGACGTGGAGGGAGCCGGGCCAGGCTTGACCAG
>DATGQR010000603.1:0-3358 GCA_035304105.1 Thermomicrobiales bacterium
CGCGAACCACGCTTCATCCTGCCGGCCAGGTTCAGAGACGTCTCATTCGAGAGTTTCGAGATCGACCGCGAGCATCCCGAGCACGCCGAACTGCGCGCGCTGGTGGCATCGTTCGCTCGTGAGCGCCCCAGGCGCGGCGGCTGGTTTCGTCGCCGGGGCCCTGAAGAGCGCGGCCGGGGGCTGTTCCTGGTTGGGCCGCCCGGTGTCGGCAAGACCCATCTGCTGGCCTCTGCCTACCACGCCGCGGCGGAGCCGAAGCTCTACGCCTCGTTCGATGAGCTCGTCGCGGCAGCCGGGCCGCTGGGGATGGATGGCCTGGTCGAGGCGCTGACCGGGCAGGCACTAGTCTGCATCGACGAGGTGGTGCTCGAGGATCCCGGCAACATCATGATGCTCGTGACCCTGCTCCAGCACATGCTGGGCGGCGGGGTCAGGATCGTCGCCACGGCTAACATGCCGCCCGAGGAGGCCGGCGGCAAGGACGGCTGGATTCAGAGCTTCCATCGCGAGCTGGGCGCGATCACGGCTTCGTTCGACATCCACCGTGTTACCGGGCGCGATCGCCGGTTGATCCCCGCGCCGAACGGGCGTCCCATAGCGGCGGCGACCGGCGGACCGGTGCTGCGCGTGACCTGGGGCGAGCTGTCAGTGTTGCTGGAGCGCACCCACCCAATGCACGACGCCGGCTGGCTGGAGCAGCTTGGCGCAGTCCGGATCGAGGGGCGCATCGAGACTCCGTCCGACAAAGATCGTGCCCTGCGCTTCGTGCGTTTCATCGATCGTGTCTATGACCGCGCCGTCGCGCTCGAGGCGACCTCCCCGCCCAATCCCGACGATCTGGTGTCCCCGCTGGTGGGCGATCCGCGCTTCGTCTGGCACGTGGCTCGCGGCAGATCCCGCCTGAGCGCTCTGCTGGGGTAATTTGGTCTTCGTCTTCACTCATCCGTTCGCCCTCATGTATCCAGATAAGGCGACGACAGCCGTGTGGAGCATCGCCATGCCCCTACAGGGGTTCGATGTGACTGCTCAACATCGATCTTCTGATCGATACATGAACGCATCACTCTAGCCTGCGCCTCAGCCAATCAGGCGAATCTCTGGCAAGCGGCCCGCTTTCGGGATTGGTCTACGGTAGCGGCAACGCCGTGAGATCCTGGCCGAGCCCGTGAACGAAGGTGAGGTAGGCCAGGAGTGCCGTTAGGACGACGATGGCGGCGAGCGCCAGCCAATCGGACGGGCGCATCTGGATGTCGCGCAGCACGGTGCGCTGGCGCCGGGCGCCGAACGCTCGCGCTTCCAGCGTCATCGCCAGCTGCTCGCTGGCGCGCAGAGCGGTGACGAGCGAGGCCACGAGGATCGGCAGCATCATCCGGCCGCGTCGTAGGAAGTGGCCCTCGATCACCAGCCCGCGCGACTTCTGGGCGTCGCTGACCGTCTGGAAGATCCCGGCGAAGGTCGGGATGAAGCGCAGTCCGATGGTGAGTGACATGCCCCAGGACATCGGCAGGCCGAGGCGTACAAAGCCACGCACAAGCTCGCGGATGCCGGTGGTGCCGATCCAGAGTAGGAAGACGAAGCTGACGGCCGCCAGGCGCACGGCGGTTACCGTGCCGCGCAGCAGCGCGATTCCGGTGATGCGGAGCGGGCCCAACTCGACCAGCGTGCTGCCGCTGCGGTCGAAGAGCGGCCAGACAAGGATTACGACGATCAACAGCGGGGCGATCGTCCGCCAGACCGCCTTCAGGCGGCTCGCAGGGTAGCCGGCTGCCAGCATCGCCAGATGGGTCAGGATCAGAACGCCGACCAGCAGCCAGATGTTGACCCAAAGGAGCGTAATGATCGCCGCGGCGACCACCAGCGCCAGCTTGACCCGCGGGTCCAGCCGGTGAAGCCACGAGCGGCCCGGGACGTAGAAGTCGAATGCGGCCCGCGCGACACTCACCGGCCGCGCCTCGACGCAGCATCTGCCGCCCTCACGCGAGCTACGATGGCGCCAGCCAGGTCGCCGGTCGCCACGATGCCCCGGTCGATGCCGCGGCCCTCCAGGCGGCGCGCGAGCCGGCCGATCTGCGGCCGGGCAATGCCGATGCGATCGAGCAACTCAGATTGGCCGAAGATTGCTCGGGGCGTGCCGTCGCCGGCGAGCCGTCCGGCGTGGAGCGCCACCACCCGGCTGCAATGGTCGGCGATCAGCTGCATGTCGTGTGAGATGAGCAAGACGCAACGGCCCTCGGCGACGACCTGCTCAAGACGCGCCATCAATTCGGCGGTCAGCCGGCGGTCCAGGCCACCGGTTGGCTCATCAAGCACCAGAAGGTCCGGTTCCAGAGCGTCCGCTGCCGCCAGCACGATCAGCCGGCGCCAGCCGCGCCCCAGCGACGCCGGGTGGCGCTCCGCCCTCTCGTAGATCCCGAAGCGGCGCATCGCCGCTTCGGCGCGAGCCGTGACTTCCTCCTGGTCCAGGCCCTGAAGGCCAAGTCCGTACTCGACCTCGGCGCGCACGCTGGTCAGGAATAGCGCGTGGTCGGGGTTCTGGAAGACGTAGCCAACCGTCGCCGCCAACCTGCCGGGTTCGACGCCGCGAATGTCGGCGCCCTCGACCAGGACGGCGCCGCTGGTGGGCTGGAGGAGTCCGTTGAGGTGGCGCGCAAGCGTCGTCTTGCCGGAGCCGTTCTGCCCGATCAGGCCGACCAACTCACCCCGCCGCAGCGTCAGACTCACGCCGGCCAGCGCCGGCTCGACCGCTTCCGGGTAGGAGAAGTGGACGTCGACGAGCTCCACCAATGGGGCCTCAGCGTGCACGCGACAACCGCCGTCCCAGGCTCACGAGCGCGCGTCCAACAGTTCGCCAAGCCCCGCGGCCGCCGCCTCGGTGGTGTGAAACGTAAAGGAGGTATTGAGGGCCCTATTGAGCTCGCGGGCCAGGCCGTAGACCGGCGGGGCGGGGACGCCAGCGGCGAAGTGGTCGGCGAAGTCCGCGAACAGCCGCTCCGGCGCGTCGACCGCGACGAGCCGGCCGTCGCGCAGCACGGCGATGCGGTCGGCGCCAGCGACCAATGGCTCCGGATCGCCGCTGGTCATGATGACGGTCATCTCTGGCATCCGCTCGCGGACGGATCTGACGAGTTCCAGCACTTGCGCCGTGCCGGCCGGGTCGAGCTCGGCCGTCGGGTCGTCCATGATCAGCACCTCGGGTGTCATTGCCAGCACCGCCGCGATCGCGACGCGTTGTTTCTGGCCGCCGGAGAGCTGCGCGACCGAGCGCTCGCGAAACGCGGCCATGCCGACCATCTCCAGCGCCCAGGCGACGCGCCTGGCCAGCTCGTCGCGCGGCACGCCGAGATTCTCCGGCCCGAAG
>DATGQR010000604.1:0-2070 GCA_035304105.1 Thermomicrobiales bacterium
CTTGGTGTTGGTGAAGGGCTGCATGCCGATCCACTGCGCGCCCTCGGCGCCCATGTGGGTGCCCATGACCACGCCGCGGTCCATCCACATCGCCATGGTGTGGCAGCCGATGCCGGCCGACACGATGCTGCCGTCGGGGGCTTTGGTCGACGAGTTGTGCGGACAGCCCGAGCAGTACCAGGCCGAGCGCGTGAGCGAGGTCAGCGAGTTGCGGCTGTGGATCTCGTCCAGGCGCTTGATCCAGCCTTCGGCCGATTCCAGCTTGGTCTTGCGCGACAGGCGGGCGTGCAGGGCGCGGGCGATGATGTCCGACTCGAACTCGCCGTGGAAGGGCAGCAGGTCGCGGCCTTCCTCGTCGCGCTTGCCGACGATGCGCGGCGCGTTGGCGCTGCCGTAGAGGATTTCCTTGGCGAACAGCTCGATGAACGGACGCTTCTCCTCGATGACGAGGATTTCTTCCAGGCCGCGCGCGAAGTCGCGGATGTCGTCCGGCTGCAGCGGGTTGAGCATGCCGATCTTGAGGATGCGAACGCCGGCGCGACGCAGCGCGTCGTCGTCGAGGCCCATTTCCATGAAGGCCTGGCGCAGGTCGTGGTAGGTCTTGCCGGCGGTGATGATGCCCAGCCAGGCGTCGGCGTTGGGCAGCGTGACCTTGTTGAGGCCGTTCTCGCGGGCGTACTGGCGGGCGAGCTCCTGGCGCGCGTAGTACAGCGTGCGCTCCATGTCGAGCGCATCCTTGCGCACGTTCATGCCGAGGTTGACCTCGGGGGTGTAGGGGCGACCGTCGAGCTCGACCACCGGGGTGACGAACTTCATGCGGTCGGGGGTCACGATCGCGCTGCCGCTGCCGTCGGCGACGTTGGTGACGATCTTGAGGCCCGCCCACAGGCCGGAGATGCGCGACAGGTAGTAGCCGTGCAGGCCGAAGTCGAGGATGTCCTGGACGTTGGCCGGGTACAGCGACGGAATGCCGACGTGGTAGAACATGGCTTCCGACTGGCTCGGCAGCGAGGACGACTTGCAGCTCGGGTCGTCGCCGAAGATGGCGAGCACGCCGCCGTTCTTGAGCGTGCCGGTGTAGTTGGCGTGCTTGAGCACGTCGCCGGAGCGGTCCACGCCCGGTGCCTTGCCGTACCAGGTGCCGACGACGCCGTCGAACTTCTGGTTGCCCACCGTGTGCAGCATCTGGGTGCCCCAGACGGCGGTGGCGGCGAGGTCTTCATTGAGACCGTCGACGAACTGGATGTTGTGCTGCATCAGCAGCTTCTGCTGCTTGATGAAATTGGCGTCCAGCATGCCCACGGGCGAGCCGCGGTAGCCGGAGATGAACATGGCGTTGTTCAGGCCGCGACGACGGTCGAAGCGGATCTGATCCATCGTCAGGCGCACCAGCGCCTCGATGCCACCAATGTGGATGATCCCCTCTTCCGCCGTGAATTGCCTGGTCAGGTCCTGTTTGGACGACATCGGTATTTCCTCTTCTGGCGTGGTGCGCTTGATGTGCAATGGGCCGGCGCGCGCATGACGGCGCGCTGCCGGCCCAGCCCTGCAGCGCGTTTCTGTGTTTAGACGAAACGGAACGAAACGCTGCCCAGATCCTGGAAGCGGACGTTGACGTTGTCGCCCTTCGCGACCGGGATCGCCTCGGTGACGCCACCGGTCATGATGAAGGTGCCGGCCGGGATTTCCTGGCCGCGCTTGCCGAGTTCGTTCGCCATCATCGCGATCGCGACCAGCGGGTTGCCGAGCACGGCAGCGCCGGCGGCCATCGACTTGACCTCGCCGTTGATCTCGAGCACCACGCCCAGCGTCGGCAGGTCGAGCTCGCCGAGGTCGCGCATGTTGCCGCCGATCACGAAGCGGGCCGACGAGGTGTTGTCGGCGATCACGCTCTTGAGGTCGAACTTGAAGTCGCGATAGCGCGAGTCGATCACTTCAACCGCCGGCAGCACAAAGTCGATCGCCGCCATGACGTTGCCGATGTGGCAGCCGGGGCCGCGCAGCGGGGCCTTGGTGACGACGCAGATCTCGGCTTCGACCTTGGGGTGGATGAGTTCGTCGAACTTCACT
>DATGQR010000605.1:0-5367 GCA_035304105.1 Thermomicrobiales bacterium
CTGGGCGTCCATCGCAACACCCTGGCCTATCGCATCGCGCGGATCGAGGAGGTCGGCGCCCTGGACCTCGACGACCCCGAGACGCGCTTCGATCTGCAGCTGGCGCTGATGATTCGCCGCGTACTCGCCCCGCAAGGGTGCGACGGCGGCTGGTCCGGGGGCGCGTCCGCCGCCTAGACTATCGCTTTGCAAACGTGGAGATGAGGAGGCAGACCTTGCAGGAACACTCGCGCGCTTTTCTAGAGCGCCTGCTCGCGACCGCCAGCCCCTCGGGCTTCGAGACCGAGGCGGCGCGCGTCTGGCGGGCCGAGGCGGAGAGCTTCGCCGATGAGGTCGAGGTCGACAGCAACGGCAATTCCCTCGCGCGCCTGCGCGGAGATGGTCCGCGGGTGATGATTGAGGGCCATATCGACGAGATCGGCGTGATGATCACGCACATCGACGACGACGGCTTTCTCTGGTTCAGCGGTATCGGTGGCTGGGACGATCAGGTGCTGGTCGGCCAGCGCGTTCGCGTACTCGGCACGCATGAGACCGTCGTCGGCGTCATCGGCAAGAAGCCGATCCACCAGCTGGAGCCCGACGAGCGCGGCAAAGTCTCGCGGATGAAGACGCTGTGGATCGACATCGGTGCCAGCAGCGCAGAGGAAGCGCGCAAGAAGGTCGAGATCGGCGATCCCGGCGTCATCGAGCAGCCCTATCTCGCGCTCGGTGAGGACCGCATTGCCTGCCGTGGCATCGACAACCGCATCGGCGCCTTCATCGCGCTGGAAGCGCTCCGCAAGCTGGCCGAAGGCGAGCGCCCGGCGGCCGATGTCTGGGCGGTCGCGGCGGTGCAGGAGGAGGTTGGCCTGTACGGCGCCCGCACTAGCGCCTACAACCTCGACCCGGACGTTGCGATCGTGATCGACGTGAACCACGCGACCGACCACCCGGATGCCGACGTGCGCGGGTTGGGCAAGATCAAGATCGGTGGCGGGCCGGTCTTCGCGCGCGGCAACGCGGTTCACCCGGCAGTGTTCGAGCGGCTCGTCGCCGCGGCGCGGGCCGAGGACATTCCCTATGCCGTCGAGGGTCTCCCGATCCGCAGCGGTACCGACGCCGACGCGATCGCCCGCGAGCGCGGCGGCATCCCGACCGGCATCGTCTCGATCCCCAACCGCTACATGCACTCGCCGAGCGAGCTGGTCAGCCTGACCGACGCCGACAACTGCGCCGCAGTCATCGCGGCCTTCACCCGGCGTCTGGGAACCGAGCCGGATTTCCGCCGCGCCTGAGCGGCGCTCTTCGCCACGCGCGCACGGGCCGCGGGAAACATCTGATGTCCGCGGCCCGTGCGCGCCAGGCTTATTGCTGCGAGATATAGGCCAGCACGTTGTAGAAGTTCTCGTCGGTCAGGTCGGTCGGCGCGTACTGGACGACGATGCCGTTGCCCTCGTGGGTGATTGAGCCGTCCGCCTTCGTGCCGGTGCGGAAGAACTCTTCCCATTCGGGCCAGAGATAGAGGTTGCCGCGAATGTCCGGCCCGATGCCGTTACCACCTTCGGCGTGGCAACCGACACACCAGGTATCCCAGGTGGTGCGTCCGCGCGCGGGATCTCCCAAGAACTCCCCGGCGCTCTCGGCGATGGCCGTCTGGGTCACGGCCTGAATCGCTTGTTCCGTCTTGACGGCTTCCGGCGTCAGGTCTTCGAGATCGACGCGCCCGCAGGCTGTGATCACCAGCACCAACGCACTGGTGAGCGCAAACACACCCAACCACCAGCGCTGCATAACCTCAGGACTCCCCTCTCGCCTGGCTGCCCTCATCACAACACCAGGCGGCATTCCCCCAAATAGCCGACAGCGGGGCCTCACACCTTAGCGCAAAAGGCGCAGGCAACTATAACCGAACTCGAGCGGTTGCAAAGACTGCCGCTTGCGGCCCGCCGTCCTTTCGGCGATCATCAGTTTTTCGCCCGTTCAAGCGCAGCGAAAGAGGGAACGCAACGTGCCGGATTACCACGCTCGTATCGCCCGCCTGCGCGCCGCCATGGCCGAGCATGATGTCGCGCTCGTCTACCTGCCGGTCTCCAGCACGCTCGAGTATTTCACCGGCATCCCCTGGCCGATCCCCAACCCGACCGAGCACGACCGCCCCGGCGACTGGATCTCCGGGATGTACCTGGGCCTGGAAGCCGGCCCGCTGATCGTCGAGCCGCGTATGGGCAGCGATGCGATGGTCCGCCAGCTTGCCGACAAGCCCTGGATCGCCGATCTTCACGTGCTGAGCGAGACGGACGACTATGCCGCGGTCCTGGCGGACCACGCCCGCGCGCTCGGTGGGTCTGGAGCCAAGATCGCCCTGGCCGAGCACGCCTGGGCCAAGACCACGCTCGCGTTCATGCGCGCCTTCCCGGATGCCGAGCTGGTCAACGCCCACGACCTGATCTGGCCCATGCGCATGATCAAGGACGACGAGGAACTGGAGCTGATGCGCCGGGCGGCGCGGCTCGTCGATGACGCCTACCCGCTGATTCTGGAGCGGCTGGTGCTAGGCATGACTGCCGGCGACATCGCCCGGGTCGTCGATGACACGCTCTTCGAACTTGGCGCGGACTGGACCTCGTTCCATACCGGCATCTATCTGGGCTGCCCGGCCCAGCCCGGCGCGGCGTCGGTGTTCGAGGCCGAGGGGCGCAGGCTGGAGCGGGGCGGCTCGATCGCCTTCGACTTCGGCGCGCTGCTCGACGGCTACTGCTCCGACTTCGGCCGCACCGTCTTCATCGGCGAACCGACGCGGGAGCGTCGGGAGGTCCATGACCTGGTGATGCGCGCCCAGTCCGCCGCGATCGAGCAGATGATCGACGGCCAGATCACGGCTGCCGAACTGGACCACGTGGCGCGCTCGATCATCGCCGACGCTGGCTACGGCGAGCGCTTCATCCACCGCCTGGGGCATGCCATCGGCAAGGACGTCCACGAGCCACCCTTCCTGCTGGAGGCTGACCAGACGGTGCTGCGTAGCGGCATGTGCTTCACGATCGAGCCCAGCGTGGTGTTGGACGACGGCGGCTTCATCCGCGTCGAGGACGTCGTCGTCGTGTCCCCCGACGGCGGCATCAACCTGATGACGATAGACCACGAGCTGTGCGTGCTCGATCTGTAACGCCGCGCGAACCGACGATCATCAGTAGGGCTTGATTCATCACGCCCCGACGGGACCGGAATTAGCGCCCGGTATCTCCCAGCAGCCCGGGCTTCCCGCTGCCGTTCGGCTCCGGCTCGATCCAGGAGCCGATCGCCATCAGGCGCTGGTGGCGGGCATCGAGGAGAGCGTCGACGCCCTGGGATTCCGCCAGGCTTGTGAGTTCCAGGAGCGCGGCAGTCAGGCTCTGACGGGTGGCGGCGAGGACGGCCGGGCTGTCGAGGTGGGCCGGCTGCGCTTCCGGGATGATCTCGTCGATCAGCCCGAGCTCCAGCAGGTCCGGCGCGGCGATCTTCATCGCCTCGGCCGCGGCCGGGGCCTGGCCGGCGTCCTTCCAGAGGATCGAGGCCGAGGCTTCAGGGCTGGCGACCGAGTAGATCGCGTTCTCGAGCATCAGGATGCGGTCGGCCACGCCGATCGCCAGCGCCCCGCCGCTGCCGCCCTCGCCGATGACGATCGAGACGACCGGGGCCGGGTAGCTGGTCAGCTCCTGGATGCATTCGGCGATCGCGAAGGCCTGGCCGTGCTCCTCGCTGCTCGGGCCGGGGTCGGCGCCGGGCGTGTCAACGAAGGTGACCAGCGGCATCCCGAAGCGTGCCGCCAGCCGCATCAGGCGCAGCGCCTTGCGGTAGCCCTCGGGGCGCGCCATGCCGAAGTTGCGCTCCAGGTTGTCGCGGGTGTCGCGGCCCTTCTGGTGGCCGAGCACCATCACGCCCAGCTCGCCGAAGCGCGCCGGGCCGCCGACCAGGGCGCGATCGTCACGGTACTGCCGGTCGCCGTGCAGCTCCACGAAGTCGTCGAACAGCGCGTTGATGTAGTCGAGCGCGCGCGGCCGCTGCGGGTGGCGCGCCAGGGTAACGCGGTCCCAGGTCGAGATCATGGCCCTACCGCCGCTCATCCGCCGTGCCGCTTCCGACCGTGACCGCTTCGCCTTCGGGCGCTTCAGCCTGTTCGCGTCCCGGCGCAAAGATGGCCATCAGCCGGCCGAGCACTGGCCGGAGTTCGGCGCGCGGTACCACGCGGTCGATCATGCCGTGCTCGAGCAGGAACTCGGCCGACTGGAAACCCTCGGGGAGCTTCTGGCGAGTGACCTGCTCGATGACGCGCGGGCCGGCGAACCCGATCCTGGCGCCCGGCTCGGCGATGATGACGTCAGCCGTGGTCGCGTAGCTGGCCGTCACGCCCCCATAGCAGGGGTCGACCAGCAGCGAGATGTGCGGCAGGCGCGCCGCGCGCAGCAGGTCGAACGCGGCCGTCGTCTTCGCCATCTGCATCAGCGAGAACAGCCCCTCCTGCATCCGCGCGCCGCCGGAGCTGTTGACCGTCAGCAGCGGCATCTCGCCCTCGACCGCCCGGCGGCAGGCGCGCGCCAGCTTCTCGCCATAGACCGAGCCCATGCTGGCGCCCATGAAGGCGAAGTCGGTGACGGCCACCGCCAGCGGCCGGCCGTCGATCTCGATCCGGCCCGTGATCAGCGCCTCGTCGATCCCTGCACGCTCTGCCGTGCTCCGGGCGCGGTGGGCGTAGCGCTCCTCGCCGACCGTGAAGCCCAGCGGATCGGCCGTTCGCAGGTTGGCATCCCACGGCTCAAAGGTGCCGGGATCGGCCAGCAGCTCGATGCGCTCGCCGGAGGACAGTCGAAAATGGTGTCCGCACTTGGGGCAAACGTGGAGCGAGCGCTCCAGCTCGCGGGTGTATATCAGGTCGCCGCAACCGGGGCACTTGCGCCACAGGTCGTCGGGTACGCTGGTCTGCTGCTCGTCCGAGCGGCCGGGGCGGAACCTTGGTTGTCTCCGGAAGATGAGTTCTCGCATGAAAGTCTCGCCGGGCTCCCTCGCCTTGCCCACCCGCGCAGTAGCCGGGGAGTATAGCACAGCGCCGTGTACGAACGAGGCCCCGACGGCATATTCGCGGTTGCGCCTGCCGGCCGCGCTTCCTATACTGCGGCGCGGCGGAGCGGGCAATCAGTGAGGAAGGCGAGGCGGATGGCGAGCGAGGTACGGGTCGGCGTCGACATCGGAGGAACCTTCACCGACCTGCTCGTCTTCGACATCGACTCCGGCCGCTTTCAGGTCGGCAAGACGCTGACCACGCCCGACGACCCCAGCCGCGCCGTCACTACCGGGCTGCAAGCCACGCTCGCCGAGGCCGGCGTCACGCCCGGCGCCGTGCGCCAGATC
>DATGQR010000606.1:0-2980 GCA_035304105.1 Thermomicrobiales bacterium
CCGCCCCTTCGATTGCCGCGTGCTTTCGCCTGGCTCGTCTTGTGACCTGTCCCTCACCCAAACTAAGCTAGCGCATCTTCGTCTTAGCTCCCCTCTCCCCGCGAAGCAGTCGGAGAGGGGCTGGGGGTGAGGGCTTATGCCAACATTCGACATCCTGATTCGGAACGGCCGGGTCATCGACGGGACCGGCAATCCGTGGTTCTACGGCGACGTCGCCATCTCCGGCGACAGGATCGCGGCCGTCGAGCCGGCTGGGAAGATCGATCCGGGCCGGGCCGAAACCGTGATCGACGCCACCGGGCACGTCATCTGCCCGGGCTTCATCGACATCCAGAGCCACTCGATCATGCCGCTGCTAGAGGATGGCCGCCTGCTCTCCAAGGCCACCCAGGGCGTGACGACCGAGATCATGGGGGAGCTGTGGACGCCCGCTCCGGTCGGAGGGCGCATCGCGTCGCCCTTCAGCGGGCGGATGCTCGGCGGCGACGGCGGTCACTGGGCCGATGTGGCGCGCGAGTGGTTCCGCTTCCGCGACTGGCTCGAAGCCATGCAGGACCGCGGCGTCTCGCTCAACATCGGCTCCTTCATCGGCGGCGGGACAGTGCGCGAGTACGCCAAGGGCTGGGACATGGGCGAGCCCACCGACGAAGAGCTGGAGGTGATGCGCAAGGTCACCCGCGAGGCGATGGAGGACGGCGCCTTTGGCGTGGCCCCGGCGCTGATCTACCCGCCCAGCAGCTACTCGACGACCGACGAACTGGCCGCCATCGCCGAGACGATCGCCGAGTACGGCGGTGTCTACATCACCCACGTCCGCAACGAGTCCGAGCAGCTGTTGGAGGGCATCGGCGAGGCCATCGAGATCGGGCGGCGCTCCGGCTGCATCATCGAGATCTATCACCTCAAGGCCTCCGGCGAGCCGGCCTGGCCGCTGATGCCGCGCGCCATCGAGATGATCGACGCGGCGCGCGCCGAGGGGATCGACGTGACCGCCGACATGTATCCCTATGCCGCCAGCGGCACCGGCTTCAGCGTGCTCGTGCCTGGCTGGGCGCATGAGGGCGGCAAGCTCTTCGAGAACCTGGCCGACGACGCGATCTGGGAGAAGATTCGCGCCGAGATGCTCAACCCGCCGGCCGGGGCCACGGCCATGGCGCGCACCCAGAACCGCGACGGGATCATGCCGGTCGGCTTCATGCAGCCGCAGAACCAGCAGTATGTCGGCAAGCGCCTGCCCGAGATCGCCGAGATGCGCGGCGAGGAGTGGGTCGATACCGTGCGCGCCCTGTTGCTCTCCGAGCAGCAGCGCATCAGCACGATCTACTTCATGATGAGCGAGGACAATCTCAAGCTGCAGCTCCAGCAGCCGTGGATCAAGATTAGCTCCGACGCTGGCGGCATCGACCCGGCCGGTCAGACGCTGCCGGTCCACCCGCGCGCCTACGGCACCTTCACCCGCGTGCTGGGCAAGTACGTGCGCGAGGAGGGCGTGCTGACGTTGGAGGACGCCATCCGCAAGATGACCTGGGCGGTGGCCGACCGGCTGAGCCTGCGCGACCGCGGCATCCTGCGCGTCGATGCCTTCGCCGACGTCGTCGTGTTCGACCCCGACACCGTGGCCGACCGGGCCACGTTCGAGCAGCCTCATCAGCTCTCGGTGGGCATTCGCGATGTCTGGGTCAATGGGACGCGGGTGATCGAGGACGGCGCTCATACCGGCGCGATGGCCGGGCGGATCGTCGATGGGCCGGGGCGCGTGACAGGGTAGGCGCGGACTCCGGTCCTGCCACGCCAGGTCGCGTGACAGGCACAGACAGAGGCCGCGGGCGATTCAGCTTGTCGTTCGATCTCCGGTCGATGAGGGCGTGCTGCCCTCCGGCTGTGGTGATCGAGTGTTACGACGCTGTCGCCCGCGGCCTCCTGGCTTCAGGGACTTGCATTTGGATCACAGTAGCGCCAATCCGGCGCAGTTACGCCACGAGAAACGGAACGCTTAGGCGCTCGTGCTGGTGCTGGGCGCCTGCAGGAACTGGTAGTACTGCGCGGCCTGCTCGCGGGAGGATGCGCGCAGCACGTCGAGGATGCGGTGAACGTGATTCTTCACCGTTCCGACGGAGATATACAGCTGGTCGGCGATCTCCTTGTTGGTGAGTCCGGCGGCGAGCAGCTCGAGCACTTCCTGTTGGCGGCGCGTGAGCATGTCGGCCTGTCCCGAGATGGCCGAGTACGGCTTCATCATTTCCAGGGCGTCATGGAGGGCCACGGTGCGCTGGATGAGTTCGATCGTCATCGCCGGCTCAATCCAGGTGCCCCCACGGCGCACCTCGTTGAGCACGTGGACGAGGTTGCTGTCGAGTTGATCGTCGCCGACATAGCCGGCGGCGCCAGCTTCGAGGTACGCGAAGACCGTCTCGGTGCGCCCCTTCGTGTCATCGGACGGAATTCCGGTGACGACGATACGCACGGAGTCGTTCATCGCGCGTAAGAGCTTGATTGCCTGCAAGCGCGGCTCAATCGGATCCGCATGATCCAGAATCGCCATGTCGCAGGCCCTCGACGCCGCAGCGTCAAGCATGGAAATCTGATCGACGGACGCGGTGACCCACCGAACATCGGTGTCCCATCCATCGCAAGCGTTCTTGATCCGACTGATGCGAGCGTCTTGGTCAGCTAGAACCAGTATCTGAGCCACGGAGTGCCTCCTTACTATCCCCTGACCTACGTGTAAGATAAACACGTACCAACGGGCATCGTTATGGCATCCAGTACAACATAGTACAACTTTGGGGAATATAGGCGGCGTGCGGGATACATCCTGAGCCTGGTTGAGGATACATTCCCCCCTGCGCTCCCGTACACGACCGTTCCCGGCAGCTTGGCCTTCTATCATTAGAAGTGCGGCGAGAGGGGGCAATGCTTGGAGCCGAATCAAAGCTGGCTGACCGTCCGCGAAGTCGCGACAGAGCTCCAGGTCCATGAG
>DATGQR010000607.1:0-7672 GCA_035304105.1 Thermomicrobiales bacterium
GATGTTGAGCCAGCTGTCGCGCGCGCCCTGCAGCGCCACCAGGTCATAGGGGCGGCCCACCTCGCGGTAGAGCTCGCGGCTCATGATCTGGTCGGTGCAGCCTTGCAATGCGAAGAAGACGCCGTCGGCGCCGCTGTCCATGCAGTCCTGGATGTGGGCGCGCAGGTTCTCGGCGATCGTGGCCAGCGCCTCGTGGATGACTGACGGCGACTGCTCGTAGAACTCGAAGAAGCGTTCGCGCGTCTCGGCGAAATAGAGCGCCTCGCAGAGCGGCGAGAAGACGGTCATGATGATCGGGGTCTCGTAGCCGACGGCGTCGCGCAGCGACTGGATCGCCACCGCGCGCTGGTTAAAGAAGCGCGAGCGCTCAGTATCGATCGGCTCGATCAGGCGCCAGTCATCGAGCGTCTTGATCGAGCGGCGCGGGAAGGGATAGGGCAGGTCCGGCATGATCTTGATGATGTCGAGGTCGAACGTGGATTCGAAGAAATCGAAGGTCGCCTCAGCCAGCCGTCGCCCGGAGCCAGCGGGGCGGAAGTGGTGCCAGAAGCACACCGGGATGCGGTCTACCTCTTCGCCGTGCACGGCGGCCATGACCCGCTCGGTCTTCGTCATCTCGCCGTAGTTCGACCCCATACCGCTACCTCCCTGATATCCTCAGCAGCAGAACGCATCTTCCCAGTTTCGTGAATACATTAGCACGACGCACCCAGACAACTCATTTCGGGAACGGGCGTAACCAGCGGACAGGCAAGGGATTCTTATTGGTGAAGTCGGTTCCCCCGGCCGGCTTCGGGAATTCACCCCTTTCCCGTACAGGTTGTGGCCACAACCGTGGGTATGCACACATACTTCCTCTTTGAGGCCCGCTTTCCCCGAGCGGGCCTCACCTCATCTCGGCCCTGCGCCTGGCGCGCGCCGCGCCTCGATCGGCTAGATTTTCCCGGACCCGCGGGCACCGGTGACGGCTGCCGGGAGCGGAAATGAAACGACCGAACGGGCTTTTTTGCGCTCAGGATGCTTCCCACATCTTGACCTGAGAGCCCCCGCGCTCGCCGGCCAGGGTGGCGCCGGTCACAGGCGTGAAATGAAATTCGCAACGTTTTCGTTGTAGTAATTGCAGGAATGCGTAACGATCCGACTATCAGGGAGAATACGTGCAACAAATCGCGCAACTGACTATCCGTAGATTCGTGGGCGGGCCGATGCTGACCGCGAGCTACATCATCGCCGCGCCCGGCCACGAGAGCATCCTGATCGACGCGCCGCGCGACGCCTGGCGCGGGGCGATGCGGTTCGCCGAGGAGCTGGACGCGCCCGTCAGGCTGCTGATCGCCACCCACGGACACTGGGACCACATCACCGAAGCCCGCGAGATCCAGCAGCTCGGCATCCCGGTCGCCGGGCATCCCGCCGACCGCCAGCTCTTCGAGCACCCGATGGGCCAGCGGGAGGCGCTGCCCTTCGTCATCGAGCCGGTGACGCTCGACCGCGAGCTGGCGGAAGGCGACCGCATCGCGGTTGGCGGCGGCGAACTGCAAGTGCTGCACACGCCCGGCCATTCGCCCGGCAGCGTCAGCCTCTGGCTGGCCGGTCACGACATCCTCTTCAGCGGCGATACCGTCCTCAAGGGCGGCGCCGGCTACCTGAAGCGGCCGGAATCCGACGCCTGGGCGCTGGCGTCCAGCGTGCTGCGCATCGCGGCGCTGCCGGAAGTCACCAGGCTCTACCCCGGCCACGGTGCGCCGACCACGATCGCCGACGAGACCTGGCTCAGCCCGGACGCCGACCGCGAGCAACTGGTGGCCGATTGGCGAGCTGGCAAGGGCCGCTGGACCCCGCGCAACTGAGATCTGAAAAGGCACGCGCCCGGCAGGGAGGTCACTGGCGCTCCACCCGCCGGGCGCGTTGGATAAGGGCTACTGCTCGATCGTGGCTTCGATGCTCTGCCGGTGGAGGCCGATGTGGCCGATCACAACCATCTCGATCCAGGCGCGCACCGGCAGCGGGTCAGGTCCGAACGCGGCCACGACCGCCGCGTGGTCGAGCTGCTGGTCACTCAACGCCGCAATCTTGGCCGCAACCTCGCTGGCCTCGCTCTCGATCAGCGCCAGCGTCTCGGCCTTGTCGGGGTTCGGGAACTCAGCCGCGTGCGCGGCATTGGCCGCGTCGATGTCTTCGTGAGTGATGGGCGGCACATTATCAGCCAGCATGGCCTCGGCCAGTTGCCAGGTGGTCGCGAAGCTCTGGCCAACGTGGTGCGCGGTCGTGCCGACACTCCAGCCCTCAGCCTCAGTGACGAGCCGCCACTGGTGCTCGTCCAGACCGCGGAGGAACTCGGCGAAGCCGCGCGCCTGCGCCTCGAATTCCTGGGCGAGCTCGGCGGCGCTCTTGACCGTGCTCATCTGACTCATTGATGCGTACCTCCTCTTGCTAACGAATCGAATCGGGCTGCCTCCCGGCCCGCAGCCGGCGCAGCCCCAAATATTGCACGATGCCGAACAGCGCCACGATCTCGGCCAGGATGGCGACCGCCCAGGCGCCTCCGGTGGTCAGCTCCGGCGCGCCAACCGCCAGGATCGCATAGCTCGTGACGACCCAGGTCAAGTCGCCCGCGATGACCATTCCGACTGGACCGGGGCGCAGCTCATCGGATCGCGCCAGTCGGGCGACGGCCAGCGCCCAGGCGAGCACGCCGCCACCGATCACGGCGGGCAGCCAGGCGGGCGTCAGACCGGTGAAGTCGCCGATCGGGCCCGAGCCCAGGATCAGGGCGACGCCGGAGACCGCTGAGAAGAGCGCGTTTCCGGCCAGCGCGCGGCGCAGCAGCGCATCGCGCCGTTCGGCCGGGGCCACTGCCGGCATTCGAGCAACCATCGCCAAACCTCCTTTCATGCCAGCGTCCGCATTCGACGCCTGCACGGTAGGTCCGGAGGCGCTGCCAGGCACAGCCACGACACTGCCAAGCACTGCCGAATTTCCGGCAATGGCAGCGAATGGCAGTACTTTCCGTCGCAATGGCAGCGCCGGGCGGGTCAAGCTGGAGGGTGATCGAAAGGAGGTCCCCATGCACGAAGTCATGACCGCGCTGCTCAGTGCGCTGCCCTATCTGCTGATCGCCGGTGGGAGCGTGATGGCCTGGAAAGGGGCCGCCGTCTGGATTTCCGGGGCGCGGCGCGGCCGCGGCTCGACCGGTCGGCTGCTGGAGATGGTGATCGGGTTCCGGCAAGCCATCGTGGGGCTAGGGCTGATCGGGTTCGGCGCCTGGCTGTGGACGCGCGAGACGTGGCTGCTGGTGCTGGCGCTAGCCGTCGTCGGAGAAGAGGTCTTCGAGACGGGCACGATCATCAAGGCGCTGCGCTCGGACCCGCGACTGCGGGCATAGCCACGAGCCGGGGCTAGCCCGCCACGGCATGAGCCGGCTCGCCGGGCATCGTGGCGGCCACCTCCTGCTCGCGCAGGTTCTCGGCCACCAGCGCCGCGGCCGCGTTCTGCCAGTTGTAGAGCGTGCGCTCCGGGACGTAGGTGCGGAACCAGGCCAGCATCTCGTCGTGCGCCGGGTCATCGAAGCTGTGCGCTGCCCGGCGGCTGTAGGGCCGCATGCCGACGACGTAGGGGTAATAGAGGGCGTTGTAGTAGCGCCACTCGTCGGTCGTCCCATACTCCTCGCCGGCGCGCGGCCGCAGCCGCTCGATCGCCTCGGCCAGGATCACCTTCAGCTCGCGGGCGCGCTCCAGCGTCGTCGGCTCGACGCCCCGCCGGGCCAGCCGCCGGTGGACCTCCGGGAGATTGGTGAGCGGGCTGGTCGCCAACTTCGTGAGGTCGCCGTAGTGCCCCAGCGCCCGGCGGGTCAGGCGCGCGAACTCGTCGGCATCCATCGTCAGCGGGTCGGTCATGTTCACCCTGGGCAGCAGGTTCTCGACCTCGCGCAGTTCAGCGCGCTCCTGCCGCAGCCGGGGAATGTTGGCGAAGGCGATCCGGTCGAGCAGCCCCTGAACGCGCGCCAGGAACACCTGGGTGGCGATCGACGCCACCAGCACGCCATGCAGCAGCCAGAGCATCGTCGTCGTGGCCCCCGGCCCGGTCGCCATCGCCAGCACGACCTGCCCGGCAAAGACCACCGAGATCAGGAACGAGTAGTCGTACGAGCGCACCAGATCTGGCAGCAGCGCCTCGCCGCTCTGGCGCACTCTCCGTCGCAGGATGGCGACGCCGCTGGCGAAGAACGGAATGCCCAGCGCCGCCAGGATCTCGGGGCCGACGTCGAGCCGGCCACCGGTTCCCCGTTCGCCGATCGTCGTGACCGCGAGCGCGGCCGCCATCAGCAGGGACGCGCCGCTCGCTGCCTGGAGCGCGCGATCGCCGCCTGCGCGGTTGAGCATGTACAGCCCGAGCCATACGAGGTGAGCGAATACTGTGACCTGGATGATGAGCGCGAGCATGACGGCTCCAACCACGCGACGTTGAGTGGCGTATCCGGCACTAGTGTACGGCAGCGACGACGGAGGGCACGCGGCCTGCCGATGCGTGGCCGGCCCAGGTTGAAAGGTCGAGCCCGAGCATCGTCGACAATTCGGCCAAGTCCTGGATCCGTGAGGATGGGAGTCGTGCTGCTGGTCGGACAATCGAGACTCGGATTTTCGATGGGATTTCCAGAACCCCCACGTATCCCGGACCCAGAGGGTGCCCGCGTCGAGGGATACGTGGGGGTGCTGTGAGAGTTCCTCGGAAGAACCGAGGAACGGTCATCCTACCGGGAACGAACCGTCCATCGTCACGTCCCCGCGGGGCGGGAGGTGTGTCATGAACGGATCGGCGCTAGCCGACCAGGGCCTGCATGGCGCGGATGAAGAAGGCCACGTGGGCTAGCTGGGCGATGCCAAGCGCCAGCGCCGCCGGGCGGACGTTGAAGCCGCCGATCTGGTGGACGACCGCCGGGGCGAAGAGCGCCCCGAGAACCGCCATCTGTGCCAACAATGCGCCGACCATCAGGTGACCCGGCATGGCCGCGGCGAAGGCGAAGCCAACGATCAACAACATGATCGCGATCGAGAAGAGGATCTCGAGGACGAGCATCCAGATCTCGGTCGGACCCAGGCGCGATTCGGCACCCGACATCTCGCGGATTCCGCCATCCGGCCGCAGGACCGCAGTCCGCGACACCGGAGCCAGCGAAGCCGCGAAGGCGAGCGCCATCGCGCGGAGCGAGACGAGCGTCAACCCGGCCGCAACGGCCACGGCTAACCAGATCAGCATCCTGTGGGACCGCCTTTTCACCGGGGATCGCGGGCTCTCCAGACCCGCGATCCATCTCTACCCTCTGACGATGTAACGAACGAAATTGGCGCCGGATTCGCCGTCGCGAGGGGAAATTTGTCATCCTCCGACGAGTACAATATCTCCATTCTGAGTACAAGCCTGGGAAAGAAGGTTGACGATGGGACTGGCAGAAGAAATCGCCGGTTGGCTGCGCGGGCAGATCGAGGGCGCGGGTCTATCCGGCGCCGTGCTGGGCCTGAGCGGCGGGATCGATTCGGCCGTCGTCGCCGGGCTATGCGCCAGGGCCGTCGGCCCCGAGAACGTGCTGGGCATCGCCATGCCGGCCCACTCGCTGCCTGCCGACGTCGAGCACGCGCAGCTGACCGCAAAGACCTTCGGCATCGACTATCGCGTGGTCGACCTGTCCGGCATTTACGACGCCTTCATTGAGCTTCTGCCTCCCGGCTCGCAGATGGCGAACGCCAACATTAAGCCGCGCCTGCGTATGATCACGCTCTATCACTTCGCCAACACGATGAATCGCATGGTGATCGGCACCGGCAACCGCAGCGAGCTGCAGGTCGGCTACTTCACCAAGTATGGCGACGGCGGCGTGGACCTCTTGCCGATCGGCGGGTTGCTCAAGACCGAGGTCCGCGAGCTGGCGCGTGAGATCGGCGTGCCCCAGGTGATCATCGAGCGCGCGCCTTCGGCCGGCCTCTGGGAGGGCCAGACCGACGAGGGCGAGATGGGCATCACCTACGAGCAGCTCGACCGCACGCTGGCCGCCATCGAAGCCGGCGACACCAGCGACATCGACCCCGGCGTGCTCGAGAAGGTCCAGCACATGCACCGCACCTCCGAGCACAAGCGCAAGCTCGCGCCGGTCTACCAGCCGCAGCGCGCGGGGTAGTTCAAAACATCAGAGGTGCCAAAGAGGCGGTTCAGACGCCATCTGCTCCACCTGATTGGTGGCAAGCACGAATGCCGACCGCGATATGACCTTCCCAGACCTATGGCAGGAAGTCGGATATCCGGGCTGTAACTGACACGTTTCCCCAGGTGGGGCAGATGTTCAGGCGCCAGCGCGGAAGCGGGCGATCTGGCGGCGGAAGGCGTCGGGGTCGGAGCCGTTGTGCTCGGCGGCGATGGTGAGGAAGCGCTCCTGGGCCGCCAGCAAACGGGCAGCCGAATCCTCGTCGATCTCGCCCCACTGCGCCAGCGCGCCGACCATGCGGCCGGAGTGGATTTGGGGCGCCGCTCGCAGGGGATTGCGCTCGGAGAGCTTCTGGGTCAGCAGCCCGCCGCTGCGCTGCAGCACCCGGTCGATCGCGATCACCCGCCGGACCACGCGGGTATCGACCATGCCCATCTTGAGCGTCACGATCAGGTCGATTCTGGCGGCCTGCTCCGGGCTGACCTCCAGCGGGTAGCGCTGCAGGATGGCCAGGGCGTCTTCGGCCGACGCAGCGTGCATCGTCGTGGCCAGCGGGAAACCGGCCAGCAGGCCGTCGAATAGCCGGCGCACGCCCTGTCCCCACAGGTAGGTCGGGAGATGGGCGCTGATCTCGTTGCACAGCACGTAGCGATTGGCCGGGTCGAGCTCCTCGATGAATTCGAAACGCTCGTAGAGGCCGCGCACGTAGACGGGCCGGGTGGCGGGGTCCATGAAGTCGAGCAGCGCCGTCAGCAGCGTCGTCTTCCCGGCGCGCGGCTCCTCGGCGACGATGATCAGCGTGCGGCGCATCTCGATGGCCAGCGAGAGCAGCGCCGCCTCGCGAACGCCCAGAGTCCCGGCCTCGATCAGCCAGGACAGGGTGCGCGGGGTGGCCTCGTCGTGCTCGTGGCCCCACCAGCTGTACGGCCGCGCGTAGTCCCGCGCCGGCGCATCACCATCACCTGCCCGCCCGCTCGACATCGTCCAGTGCTCCATCTAGTGGACGAGGTTTGGAGATTCCATGGTACTCGCCGCGCCTGGCGCGGTCGAGTCGTGACCGAAAATGTACCGAATCGGCGCATGTTGAGAAGTTGCGACCGAAAACGCTGTTATACTGAACGTACCCGCGGGCGACGCGGCAACATCTGCGTGAATTCAGCTAGCGAAAGTGACTGAGTCCAAATGTCGGTGAACGACTACGACGTCGTATTTCTCGGTGGTGGAACCGGTGGCTACGTGGCCGCGATCCGCGCGAGCCAGCTAGGCCTGAAGGTCGCGGTCGTCGAAAAAGACCTGGTCGGCGGCACCTGCGTACATCGCGGCTGCATCCCGGCCAAGGCGCTGTTGAAGTCGGCCGAAGTCGCCTCGACCGTCCAGAAGGCGGCCGAGTTCGGCGTCAACCCCGGCGAGATCACGCTCGACTATGCGACCGCGATGAAGCGCGCGCGCGATGTCGTGGACCAGAACTACAAGGGC
>DATGQR010000608.1:0-6499 GCA_035304105.1 Thermomicrobiales bacterium
GTTGGTGTGCCACTCCGTGGCGCCTTCCTGCATCACCCGGTCGAAGATCTCGCCGATGACGTGGAAGCTGGAAACCAGGTTCGGCCCGCCGACCCCGAAGAAGATGCGCACCGTGTCGCCGACCTTCGCCTTGAAGGCGCGCTCGCCGGTGATCGCGCCGACCGAGCCGTTGAAGACCACGTAGTCGGGCCGCTCGTCGAGCATCTTGTCCATCGAGAACTGGCGCAGTCCCAGATCGTTGCGCCCGCCCTCGAAGTAGAGGTCGCCCTGCATCACGTAGAACTCGTGGTCGACTTCCGGCAGCCCGCCCTCCGGCTCGACGACGATCAGGCCGTACATGCCGGCGGAAATGTGGTGCGGGATCGGAGCGACCGCGCAGTGGTAGACGTAGACGCCAGGGTGGCGCGCCTTGAAGCGGATCGTCGCCGACTCGCCCGGGGCCACAATCGTCGCGTCCGCGCCGCCACCTGGACCGGTAACTGCGTGCAGGTCGATGTTGTGGGTCATGCGGCTGTCGGTCGCGTTCTTCAGCGTCAGCTCGACGGTGTCATCCTGGCGCACGCGGATCATCGTGCCGGGAACCGTGCCGTCGAAGGTCCAGAATTCGAAGGCCACGCCGTCGTCGACCTTGCCGACCACCTCGCGCGCTTCCAGCTCGACCTTCACCAGCTCCGGCCCGCGGTTGCCGACCGGCGGCGGGACGATCGGGTTCGGCAGCTGCGGCGCCTCGTACGGCTCGCCGCTGCTGGCCTGCGCTGCGGTCTCGGTGTGCTCGTGGCCCTCATCCGCCTCGGCCACGGCGGCCGTCGCCGACCCGACCGTGAAGGTCCCGCGCATGCCCGCGGCGGCGTGACCGGGGACCACGCAGATCATCTCGTACTGGCCCGCTTCTTCAGGCAAGAATTCGATCACCATCTTGTCGTTGCCGCCGCCCGCGGCCGCGTAGGGGATGCTCTCGGCCGTCTTCTCGACCAGCAGGTCGTTGGCGCGGTCGCTCAACTGGCCGGCTTCCTCGATGACCTTCAGCCCGGTGGCCTTCAGGCCGACCAGCTCGATGTCGTGCTCCATCGCGCCCTCGTTGATGAAGGTCAGGCGCACAGCCTTGCCGGCTTCCACCGTGACCTCACTCGGCCGGAAGCCGAGGTCGAACGCGGTGATCGTGACTTCCTGGACGCCGGCCGCCTGGGCCACGTCGTTACCCTTGTCGGCCGGCGCGTCCGCGCGGGCCTCGTCGTCGTTTCCGCCGCAAGCGTTGAGCAGCATGCCGGCAGCCGGCAGCGCCAGGCCAATGGCACCGGCCCGCTTGAGGAGCGAGCGGCGGCCCATGCGCGCAGTCGTCAGTCGTTCCATGCTGTCGATCTTCATGATGTCCTCCGCTAAATCGTCTCGTGAACACTTCACAGTTCCGTTGTTTCCAGTATCCGTTTGAGTCCTGAGGAACTTCTGAGGAAGCTCTGATCAGTCACTGAGCGCTCTCCAACGCGGCCGAATGCACCGAATAAGTGGGCATCGCGCGTACAATCGGGGCGCCGGAACGATTCGGGAGACATGAGGCCGAGGATGGATCGCATACTGGTAATCGATGACGACCACGCCGTGACCGACGCCCTGCAGCGCGGCCTGGGGCTGGAAGGCTTCGCCGTCGACGCCGCCAACTCGGGCGAGGAAGGGCTCAAGCTCTACCGTGACCGGGACCCGCAGCTGATCATCCTCGACGTCATGATGCCGGGCATGGATGGATTGGAGGTGCTGCAACGCATCCGCCAGGTTGACCCGGCCCTGCCGATCCTGATGCTCACGGCGCGCGACGCGCCGGGCGACGAGGCGCTGGGCCTGCAGCATGGCGCCGACGATTACGTCGTCAAGCCCTTCAACTGGGATGTGCTGATCGCCCGGGTGCGCGCCCTGCTGCGCCGCACCCAGTCTCAGCCCGGCACGATCCTGAGGATGGGCGACCTGTCGCTCAGCGAGGCGACGCGGACGGCCAAGCGCGGCGAGCGCGAGATCACGCTCACTCCGACGGAGTACGACCTGCTGCGCGAGTTCCTGCTGCACCAGGGGCGCGTACTGCCACGCGACCTGCTGATGGAGCGCGTCTGGGGCTACGAGCCGGTCGGCGGCACCAACGTGCTCGAAACCTATGTCAAGCAACTCCGGCAGAAGTTGGAAGCTAGCGGCGAGCCGCGGGTCATCCACACCGTCCACGGCGTCGGCTACATCCTGCGCGAGAGCAGCTAGCCATGTCGCTGCGCCTGCGCCTGACGATCTGGTACGGATTCCTGGCGGGGCTGGTGGCGGTCATCGTCGCGCTGTTGACCTACATCGGCGGCGTGCGCGCCCACTACGAGGATGTCGACCGGCGTCTGGCCGAGATCGGGCAGGTCTACGTCGAGGCCGCCCAGGCGGGATCCCCGGAAAGCCTCAGCATCGGGCACCCCGCCCTGATCGTGCGGCTCTACGCGATGGACGGCGAAGTGATCTCAGCCTCAGAGGATTCCGACATCGCTCCGCCGGTCGATCCGCCGGCCGTGCTGGCCAACCCGGCGGGACCGACCTATGACTGGCTCGCGCGCTCGCTCCCGCTCTCCTTCGTGCAGGTCAAGAAGGAGAACGGCGAGTTCGGCACGATCAGAGACGCGGCCGGAGACCGCTGGCGCGTCTACGTCGCGCCGCTGGGCAACGGCGAAGGTTATGTCATGACCACGGCGACGCTCGCGCGCCTGGACTCCGCCCTGATCCTGTTTCGCGTGATGGTGACCGGCATGCTCACCCTGGGCGGCATCGTCACGGTCGGTGGTGGCTGGATCCTGGCCGGCATGGCGCTCAAGCCCGTCGCCAACGTGACCTCCACGGCGGAGGCCATCTCGCGCGAGCGCGCCTTCGACCGCCGCGTGAAGGTCGAGCGGCAGGATGAGATCGGCCGCCTGGCCGCGACGTTCAATGAGATGCTGGATAACCTGGAGGAGACCTACCGCCGCGAGCTGCGCTTCGTCGGCGACGCCTCACACGAGCTGCGCGCGCCCTTGACGGCGATCCACGCGGACCTCCAGCTCCTGCAGAACCGGCCCGACATGGATGAGAAGATGCGCGCCCAGATCGTCGCCTCCGCCACCAGCGAGATCCGCCGCCTGACGTTGATGGTCAACGACATGCTGGCGCTGGCCCGCGCCGACGCGGGGCTGGGGCTGACGCTCCAGCCGGTGGAGCTGGACCGCATCCTGCTCGACGCGCTCAACGAGGTGCGCCGCATCGCGGCCGAGCGTAATCTGGAGGTCGAGGAGTTGACGCCAGCGATGATCGCTGGCGACCGCGATCGCCTGCTCCAGCTCATGTTGATCCTGCTCGACAACGCCATCAAGTACACCCCTGAGGGCGGCACGGTCTCGGTCGCGCTGCGCGAGACCGCGAGCGGCCCGGAGATCATCGTCCGAGACACCGGCGTGGGCATCCCCGAGGCGGATCTGCCGCACGTCTTCGACCGGCTCTACCGCGCCGACCCGGCGCGCTCACGCGACCCCGGCGGCACCGGCCTGGGCCTCTCGATCGCCCGCTGGATCGTCGAGCAGCACGACGCGGAGATCACGATCGAGAGCGAGGTCGGCGTCGGCACGACGGTGCGCGTGGCCTTCCCGGCGCTCGCAACTGAACCCGAGGCGGCTACCGCCTGACTCCAGTAACCAACTGGCACGAGATCGTCACGCCAGCAGACCGCCGGCTGGCGTTGCTGTAACGGCGTCGCCGCTAGCCTCAGGCTGACTACTTGACGGTGTGCCATGGCCGCCCCCGAGGCAGGCGCTCGCCGAAGCTTTCGCGGTACGCCCTACGAGCCAACGGGCTCGCCCCACTCCCGGCCATCGAGCACCTGCGTTGAACGGGGGAGCCATGACCGCCTCGCACCAAGCCGCGACCCGCCCGATCATCACGTTCGACCGGGTCGGCAAGGTCTACAGCAGCGGCCCGATCGAGCACGTCGCGCTGGCCGGCGTCGACCTGACGGTCGAGGCCGGCGAATTCATCGCCGTGGTCGGGCCATCCGGCTCCGGCAAGTCGACGCTACTCAATCTGGCCGCCGGGATCGACCGCCCCACGTCGGGGCAGGTGATCGTCGCTGGCGTCGACGTGGGACGCCTCGACGAGAACGAGACGGCGCGCTGGCGCGGCAAGAACGTCGGCGTGGTGTTCCAGTTCTTCCAGCTCATCCCGGCGCTCACGCTGCTCGAGAACGTGATGCTGCCGATGGACTTCTGCGGCGTCCACGAGCCGCGCGAGCGCCCGCAGATCGCGCTCAAGCTCCTGGAGGACTTCGGCGTCGGCGAGCATGCCGACAAGTTCCCGGGGCAGGTCTCGGGCGGCGAGCAGCAGCGCGCCGCGATCGCCCGGGCGCTGGCCAACGACCCACCAGTGCTGGTGGCCGACGAGCCGACCGGCAATCTGGATTCGGCCAACGCCGCGGCAGTGATGGACTACTTCGCCCGCCTCAGCGAGCACGGCCGGACAATCCTGATGGTCACCCACGACCGCGAGTTGGCCGCTCGCACCAGCCGCATCGTCGCCGTCCGCGACGGCCGCCTGGCTCCCGCCTACGAGATGGCGAGGTGAGCCATGCTCGCGCCTCGCTGGAGAAAGCTGCGCGCTGACCTCTTCCACCGGCGCTCGCGCACAGTCCTGGCCGTGCTCTCGCTGATCGTCGGTATCTTCGCGATCGGCACGATCCACCTCGCGACGGGCGATGTCGTGCAGTCCTTTAATCGCAACTTCAAGGCGACTAACCCGCCGTCGGCCGTCATCACCGTCAACTCGTTCGAGCCGGCGCTGGTCGACGCCGTGCGTGAGCATCACGCGGTCGGGCAGGTGGAAGGCCGCCAGCGGCTGCAGGTGCGCGTCCGGGCCGGCGAAGGGAAGTGGACCAACTTCATGCTGGTCGCCATGCCCGACTTCGCCGACAACCGGGTGTCGCTCATCGAGCCCGAGGAAGGCGCCTGGCCGCCGGTCGACGACGCGCTGGTGATCGAGCGCGCCGCCGCCCGGGAGATCGGCGTCGAGATCGGCGACAGGGTGCAGGTGCAAGTCCCCGGGCAGGCCCCGGTCGAGCTGGAAGTGCGTGGCATGGCGCACGACTTCTGGGAGGTCCCGCCCACGTTCGGCGGCGCGCCGCGCGGCTACGTCACGATGCCGACAATCGCCCGCTTCAGCGGATCGGAGCTGCTGAACGCGCTCTACCTGCGCGCGGCCGAGCGCCCGCTCGAGCGCGAGCAGGCCATCGCCGTGGCCGCGATGGTGCGCGATGACGTCATCGAGCCTGCCGGGCTAGCCGTCGAACGCAGCGAGATCCGCGACCCCTCGGTCCACCAGATCCAGAACGCGCTGGATGGCGTGACCACGGGGCTGCGCTTGCTCTCGATCTTCATCCTGATCCTGGCCAGTGTGCTGGTGGTCAACACCATGTCAGCCTTGCTGGCCGAACAGCGCCGGCAGATCGGCGTGATGAAGGCGGTCGGGGCGACCTCGCGGCAGATCGCCGTCCTCTACACCGCGTATGCCGTTGCGCTCGGGCTGATCGCCCTGGCCATCGCGATCCCGGCGTCGATCGTCGCCGGACGGGCCATGGCGAGCTTCTTCTCCAGGATGCTCAACTTCTCGCTCGCCCCGCTGGGCCTGCCCGCCGCGACGCTGGCCATTGAAGCCGGCGTGGCGATCGGCGCCCCGGCGCTGGCCGTCGCCTGGACTGTCCGGCGCGCCGCCCGGCAGACGGTGCGCGAGACGATCAGCGACTACGGCCTGTCCACCCGATCCAACCCGGCGCTGGCGGCCGGCCTCCGGCGTGTCGCCAGCCCGACCCGGCTCGCGATCCGCAACACCTTCCGCAACCGCGCGCGGCTAGCTCTGACGCTGGGGACGGTCGGGCTGACCGGAGCGCTGCTGATCGGCCTGCTCTCGACCGACCTGGCACTGCGCCAGGTGGCCGACGAGGTCGCCGGCTACACCGATTACGACGTCGAACTGATCCTCACCGAGCCGGTCGACGTCGCCAAGGCGGGCAGCGTCGCCGCCGCTCAGGCGGGCGTCGAGCGCGTCGAAGGCTGGCTGCTGCGCGACGCCTTCCGCATCCGGCCGAACGGCACCGAGAACGAGAACATCTTCCTCGTCAGCCTGCCGCCCGACTCCACCTCGATCCGGCCGACGCTCGCCGCTGGGCGCTGGCTGGAGCCGGGCGATGAGTTCGCGGTGGTCGTCAACGAGGATTTCCTGCGCGAGGAGAGCGATCTAGAAATCGGCGACGAGGTCATCCTCGACGTCGACGGGCGCCGCCGCGGCTGGACAATCGTCGGCGCGGTGACGACGCAATTGATGGGGCCTTACGCCTACGTGCCGGTCGAGCCGCTCACGGCACTAATCGACGCCCAGGGGCAGGCCAATCTGCTGGCCGTCAACCTCGCTCCGGGCGTCGACGCCGAGGCCGCCGGGGATGACCTGGAGCGCGCGTTGCTCGACGCCGGTA
>DATGQR010000609.1:0-9285 GCA_035304105.1 Thermomicrobiales bacterium
GCGTGGTTGCGAACGTCGCCAGCGGCGCGGCGGCGATCCCGCAGCTGGTGACGGCGCTGGAGCGCGCGGGGATCGACATTCAGGAGGTCACGCTGAGCCGGCCGTCGCTGGATGACGTCTACTTGCAGTACACCGGACACCGCTTCGACGCGGGCGAGGCTGCATCGGAAGGGATGGGGCGCTGATGCAGCACTTCATCACCGACACCTACCACCTGATGATCCGGCACATCCGCACGACGCTGCGGATTCCGGTGTGGATCTTCGTGACGTTGACCCAGCCGGTGATCTGGCTGGCGCTCTACGGGCAGCTGTTCCGCCGAGTGGTCGAAATTCCGGGCTTCGAGTCGGACTCCTACATCCAGTTCCTGACGCCCGGCGTGGTCATCATGACGGCCTTCTTCGGCTCGGCCTGGGCGGGGATGGGCATCATCGAGGACCTGCGCGGCGGCGTGCTCGACCGCATGCTGGCCACGCCGGTCAGCCGCAGCGCGCTAATCGCCTCGCGGGTCGCCCACGCCGGGCTGACGGTCGCGATCCAGTCGGTGATCATCCTGGTCCTGGGCTTGATCCTGGGGGCGGACATCCCGGGCGGTCTCTCCGGAGCGCTGGCGATCCTGTTGCTGGCCGCGCTGCTGGGGGCGGGCTTCTCGGCCATCTCGAACGGCGTGGCGCTGCTGACCCGGCGCGAGGAGACGCTGATCGCGGTGATCAACTTCTTCGGGATGCCGCTGGTCTTCCTCTCAACGGCCTTCATGGCATCGGAGCTAATGCCAGACTGGATTCGCTTCGTGGCCCAGGGCAACCCGGTCAACTGGGCCGTCAATGGTGCGCGCGACGCGATGCTGGGCCAGAACTGGTCGGACGTCTGGGCCTACAGCCTGCTGCTGACGGCCTTCGTGCTGCTCGCCGGCTTCTTCAGCACCCAGGCGTTCCGCATGTACCAGCGCTCGGCCTAGCGCCGCGGTCCACAACCGACGACGAACGAGGGCGGGTAGCGACACCACCACCCGCCCTCGCGGCTTGTATGTGTCCTCAATGACGGATAGAGACCAGCTCCATTAGCCCATCCATGTCTGGAGGTTCGACGCCAGGACGTTGGCCAGGGCGGATCAGTCGGCGAAGCGGCCGTCGGCATCGTGGACGGTGCGGCCCTCGACGATGGTGGCGAGGATGCCGAGGTCGAGCAGGTCGTTGGGCTCGACCGCCGTCGGGTCGGCGTCGAGGATGCAGAGGTCGGCGTACTTGCCGGGGGCCAGCGAGCCCTTGCGGTCCTCGGCGAACTCGGCCCAGGCGCTGTCGAGCGTATAGCCCTTGAGCGCCTCCTCGATGGTCAAGGCTTCCTCGGGCCAGCGGCCGCCGGGCGGGTCGCCGTGGATGTCCTGACGGGTGACGGCCTCGTAGAGCCCGACGCGGGGGTCGAGTGTCTCGACCGGCCAGTCGGTGCCCAGGCAGATGCGCGTGCCAATGTCGAGGAAGGAGCGCCAGGCGTAGGCGGTCTTGACCCGCTCCGGCCCCAGGCGCGACTCGACCCAGAGCAGATCGGTGATGCCATGGACGGGCTGGAGGGACGCGATGACGCCCAGTTTGGGGAAGCGTTCCATGTCCTCGCGGGTGATGGCCTGCTCGTGCTCGATGCGATGGCGGTGATCGGGCCAGTGGTGCTTCGCGATGGCCTTTTCGAAACTGTCCAGCGCCATCCTGCAGGCGGCGTCGCCGATGGCGTGCAAGGCCACCTGGATGCGGTGCTGGTGAGCGCGCTCGACGATCGGGTCCAGTTCCTCCTGGCTGATCCGGAAGACGCCTGTGTTGCCGGGATCGTCGCTGTAGGGCTCCAGCATCGCCGCCGTGCGCGAGCCAAGCGTGCCGTCCAGGCTGATCTTGAGCGCGCCGAGCTTGATCCAGTCGTCGCCGAAACCGGTGCGCACGCCCATCGCGATCATCGGCTCCAGGAAGGGCTCGGGCACCTCCCAGCCGCGTACCAGGGTGTTGACCCGCAGGGTCAGCTCGCCGGCGTCGCGGAAATCCTGGAACAGCGCGATGTCCTCGGCCGGGGCGTTGTCGTGGATGCCGGTAATGCCGAAGCGGGCGGCCTCGGCCAGGGCGTCCTTGAGCGCCTTGCGCCGCTCCGGCTCGCCGGGGACCGGCAGGATGCGCTCGACCAGCAGCTTCGCGGTTTCCTGGAGTATCCCGGTCGGCTCGCCGTGTTCGTCGCGGACGATGTGTCCGCCGTAGGGGTCGTCGGTGTCGCGAGCGATGCCGGCCGCCTTGAGCGCCAGCGAATTGGCCCAGCCGACGTGGCCGTCCGCCCGGCCCAGGTAGACAGGGTTCTCCGGCGAGACCTCGTCCAGATCTTCTTTCGTCGGCGGGGCGACGACGTCCGTGCGCTTGGTCTCGTCCCAGCCGCGCCCGACGACCCACTCGCCGGGCTTCGCGGCGCGCACCTTCTCGGCGACGGCCTGCTGCCACTCGCGCATGGTGTAGAGCCCGCTTAGCCGGACTCGACCGAGGGTCATGCCACCGCTGACGAAGTGGGTATGGGCGTCAATGAATCCAGGCATGACCGTCGCGCCGTCGAGGTCGATCGCGCGGCGGGCCGTCCGCTTGAACTCGGCCAGGTCCTCATTGCTGCCGACGGCCACGATGCGGCCATCGCGGACGGCGATGGCCTCGGCGCGCGGCATGTCCGGCTCGATCGTCAATACGTTCCCGTTGTAGAGCAGCAGGTCCACATCGGCTCTCCGTCTCAGATGACCAAAGCGTCTACCTATCTACGCTAGCCTAGCGTGCCGCCAGCGCGGCGAACAGCCGTTGAGACAGGCTTTATTTGGAGCCACGTACCAGCCTACAAACCGCCTGGTTCTGATTCCGGATGCGCCTTCGCTTCAAGCGCACTACGCCTGGTGAAGGGCTCAGCGGCGCCGTCGCGTATGCACCTAAACTCTGATACTATGCGTACATCTGACAATCTCATTACCCTCTCACCAAGGAGGTCATCATGGAGTATCTCACTCGTGATGGCGTGCGGTTGGCCTATCGGGATCAGGGCTCAGGCAGCCCGCCGATGGTGTTTGTCCATGGTTGGTGCTGTGATCACACCTATTTTGCGCCTCAGGTCGAGTATTTCATGGTGAACCACCGGGTAATTGCGGTCGACCTGCGCGGCCATGGAGCAAGCGATAAGCCGGACCAGGACTATACGATGGCCGGCTTCGCCGATGATCTCGCCTGGCTGTGCGAACAGCTCGGGATCGAACGACCAGTGGTCGTCGGGCACTCGATGGGCGGGGTGGTCACCTTCGAGATGGCAGCGCGCCACCCCGAGCGCGTCGGAGCCGTCGTAGCACTCGATGCCCCAATCGTGCCGCTCCAGGCATTACGAGAGGCGATCACCCCTGTCATCGCCGGTCTCAAGGGGCCCACGTACCAGGACGTCGCACGTGGCTTCGTGAACGGGCTGCTGTTCCTGCCAACCGACGATGCGGAGCGGAGAGTGCAGGTAGCCGACCACATACTCGCGGCGCCACAGAATGTAATGGCGTCGGCGTTCGAGTCCATCTTCGACTGTGACACCGGCACCTCGATCTCCGCCTGCGAGGTGCCAGCACTACTGATCAACGCTGCTGCGGTGGTGTCCGATCTCAACCAGGTGCGGAATCTATGTCCGCACATCATGATTGGACAGACGGTGGGGGCGGGGCACTTCAATCAACTCGAAGTGCCTGAGCAAGTCAACGCAATGATCGAGCGCTTTCTGCGGATGGCACCCACCGTCGTGCAGTGACTACCGAGTTGGTCACCACAAAACTGACATGGTCCGCCTCGCTTCGACGGACCTCCCGATCGGCATTGCCTGGGGATGCCGGTACGCCCGGCCGAGCCGTTGAGCTTGCCCAGGCGCTTGCGGCTTCGAGTGTACGAGCTACGGCTCACTCCAGAGGCGCGCCCAGCAGGCGGTAATAGCCGCGCTCGCCGGCGGCCATGAAGGTGACCGAGCCGTCGCCGTGCACGGCGTAGTTGACGTCGTTGGAGAGCGCGACGAAGCCGTAGGCGTCCTGACTGGTGATGCGCGCAGCCGCGACGGTGCCCGGCGGGACGCCTGGATGGTCCAACAAGTAGACGAAGTTGTTTCCGGCGGGCGGCATCGTCAGGCGAATGGGCTCGGGCAACACCTCGGCGCCGACGTTGGTGACGAGCCGGATCTCAACCGTCTGCTCGGCATCGGGGTTGAGGTTGAGGATGTTGATGCCCGAGTTGTCGTGCATGCCGTCGGCTGGAGACTGGCGGAAGGTCACCGGGATGGCGGCATCGTTCTGGCCGACGGTGCTGGCGAGGTAGGAGATGGCCTCGGTCGTCTCGTACTTGACCTCGTCGATGGCCGCCGAGAGTGGCTGATCGCTCTCGATGACCGCCCCGCCGACGAAGCCTTCCTCCTGGACGTTGTTGGGCGTGTAGAGATACTGCATCGACCAGGGCGCCAGGGTGACCTGTACCTCGCGGCTGAGGCCGCCGGCGACGGCGTAGTAACGAATCGTCACGTTGGCCGGGTTGCCGGAGATGTTGGCCAGATTGATGCCGGTGTTCCAGCCGTTGTAGGCGGTGAAGAGCAGGGGCGCGCCCAGCAGGTAGCGGCCGGTTTCCGGCTCGGGCGTGCCGCTGGTCGCGACGTTGGTGATCGCCATGCGCGTCGAGGGCTTCGAGCGCAGCACGAAGGCGCCGGAGGGCTCGTCGGTGACGATCTCGGCGAAGCCGACCCAGCCGTCGACGCCGACGATCTGCCGGACATCGAACAGCACCGCGGTGCCGGGTGGGATGGTGGACAACAGGGTAGCGTCCGTACCCTGCTGGCCGGCCGCATTGTCGGCGGCGTAGAGCCGCACGGTGACGTTCGCGCCCGACGACTGATCGAAGTTCGCCACGCGAATGTGCGAGTTCCAGCCGGTGTTGGTCTGGACGATCGGCAGGTACCATGACCAGGTGCCGGTGCCCGACTCCGCCGAGGCGACGTCGGCGCCGGACAGGCCGGTATAGCCGGTGACGACGCGCGCGCCATCCGACCACGGCGAGCGGTTCACGTCGGGAGTGACGATCTTGACGCTAGCCGTCAACGGGCAGACGGCCTCCAGGCGCACCGGGGCGCCAGGCGACGGGATCGCCAGGGAATTGGCCGAGATCGAGCGCGACGAGCCGGGCGCGAGCGCGAGCTGCGCCTGCCAGATCCAGCTGCCGGGCCGCCCGATGTAGATCGAGAGCGGGCAGGTCTGGTCTCCCAGGTTCTGGAAGGAGAGCTTGCCGTGCCAGGGGCCCAGGCCGTTGACGTCCTCACCATTCGGGACCCATGGGAAATAGAAATGGTGCACTTCGTTGAGCTGCCCGGCGGCAGCCGCGCGCGGCCCGACGCCGGGCGCCGCAAGCAGCGCGCACACCACCCACGCCACACAGAACACGCAAAGCGCGTGAAAACGCGGAGAACTGCATCTCGCACGTCCTGAGTTCATGGAAATCCATCCCCCGCCGGCATCGACCACTGGCGACGGAGATCATACCGCGCCGGGTCTACGGCCTGCACTCGGCGTTAGTCGCTAGCGCCGCTCAAGCGGGCCTCGGCGCGCTCGAGCGCCTCGGTGAGCGCGTGCTGCTGGAGAGCCACGGTGAGATCGCCGCGCGTGCGCTCCAGGACGCCGCGGGCCATGTCGGTCGAGCGGCGCAAGCCGCCGGTGACGGCGTCCGGGTAATCCACGGTGACGAGCAGGCCGTAGATATCGTCCATGATCTCCAGGAGCTGCTCGGCGCGCTCCAGGTCCCCGCGGCGCATGGCGTCGAGCGCGGCCCGGCGCAGCTCTCCGGCAACCTCGGCCAGGGCATTGAGGTAGACGGCGTCCTCGACGCCCAGCGCCTCCGGTTCCGGCCACTCGCGACCGGCCAGGATGGCCAGGATCAAACTCGCTTCGGCGTACTCCTTCTGCGCATCGCGCACGTACCCGGACCAGTAGATCGAGGGGTAATCGGCCAGCTCGGCCGAGAGATCATCCTGCATGGCACGGGCCTGGGCGAGCAGCTCGTCGGCCTCGTCGAAGTCGCCGCGGTGGGCGGCCCGGATACAGTTAGCGCTGAGCCGGACGATCTGGCGCGTCTCGGCTAGCGCGCGCTCGCGAGCGGCGTTGATGCCTTCGAGGTTGGCGAGGATGCGGTCGCCGATCTGGGCGAGCTGGCGGGCAACGGTCATGGCGTACTCCATTCAGGTTTGAGGCATATGAACGCGGGAAGCGCGCCAATTACGCAAAGCGCAGCGCCGGTGGGCGCGGATCGTCATCCGTGACAAATCCCCTCCCCTGGCGGCAATCATAATTGACGAAACGGGGCCGGCTTGGTACGCTTGTGCAATGCAGGCGGCGCATGTCGCGCTGCACGCCTATTGACAAATTGGCTATGATTGGGAGTAGTAGGTTCCCGGTCCAGCGAGCCGCCGGCCGGTGCGAGGCGGCACAGATGGAACCGAACTCGCCCAGGAGCCGTGGGCGTGACGCTCGCAAGCCAGCGTCCACCGGTTGCCACCGTTACCGGCGAATCAAGCGGGCCAGACCGCGAATGCCAGAGATCATGGGGCTGTAGCTCAGCTGGGAGAGCGCAACACTGGCAGTGTTGAGGTCAGGGGTTCGAGCCCCCTCAGCTCCACCACATCATCTCGCGGCTGGTCAAGCAGGGTGGTACCGCGGAAGCCTTTCGTCCCTGACCGGACGGAAGGTTTTTTGTATGCCGGAGTTGGACGATGACATACATGCCAGCACCGACCGGACCATTGCTTACCCCTTGACGCGGCGCTCCAACCAGAGTGCCGCGCCGGATCAACCTGTGCCGAAGGCCCGCGGAAAGGAAATCGAACGATGGTCGCAACCGAAAAACCAACCAGGCAGAGCGAGCGCTACAACCCGGACGAGATCGAGCAGAAGTGGCGCGAGCGCTGGGAGGAGGCCCAGCTGTACCGCTGGCAGCCGGACGACAAGACCCGGCCGCGCTGGTACGCGATGACGATGTACCCATACCCCAGCGGCGATCTGCACATCGGCCACTGGTACGCGATGGCGCCCTCCGACGCGGCCGCGCGCTACAAGCGCATGCGCGGCTACAACGTGTTCTTCCCGATGGGCTTCGACGCCTTCGGCCTGCCGGCCGAGAACGCCGCCATCCGCCACGGCATCCACCCGTACAAGTGGACGATGTCCAACATCGAGAATATGCGCCGGCAGATGCGCTCGATGGGCGCGATGTTCGACTGGAACCAGGAAGTCATCACCTGCCTGCCCGAGTACTACAAGTGGAACCAGTGGTTCTTCCTGAAGTTCTATGAGGCCGGGCTGGCGGTCCGCAAGGAAGCGCCGGTCTGGTGGTGCCCGAACTGCCAGACGGTGCTGGCCAACGAGCAGGTCGTCGACGGCGCATGCGAGCGCTGCGGCACCCAGGTTTATCAGCGGAACATGACCCAGTGGTTCTTCAAGATCACTGAGTACGCCGACGAGCTGCTGAACTTCGACGAGATCGACTGGCCCGAACCGATCAAGAGGATGCAGACCAACTGGATCGGCCGTTCCGAGGGCGCGCGCGTCACCTTCCAGCTGGAAACGGGCGACCCGGTCGAAGTCTTCACCACCCGCCCGGACACGCTGTGGGGCGCGACGTTCATGGTCCTGGCCCCGGAGCATCCGCTGGTTGCCAAGCTGACCACCGACGAGCAGCGCGCGGAGGTCGAAGCCTACCAGCAAGAAACGGCCCGGCGGAACGAGATCACCCGGCAGTCGACGGAGACGGAGAAGACCGGCGTCTTCACCGGTGGCTACGCGATCAACCCGGTCAACGGCGAGCGCATCCCGGTCTGGATCGCCGACTACGTGCTGATGAGCTACGGCACGGGCGCGATCATGGCCGTGCCGGCGCACGACGAGCGCGACTTCGCGTTCGCGCTGAAGTACGGCCTGCCGGTCGTCCCGGTCATCGCCCGGCCCGACGGCCAGACGCGCGCCGTCGCGTTGGAGAGTATGCTGGAGGATCCGACCTCATTCGAGATCGCGCTGAACGAGGGCGAATTCGAGTTCGAGGAGGTCGAGGGCGGCTACCAGATCACCTTGACTACCGAGAACGTCGACCGCTTCCTGGCCACCGCCGGCAAGCATGTCCGCGGCGGCGGGGTGATCGGCTACGCTGGCGCGCGCACCGGCGCGATCTTCGAGGACGAGATCGTCGAGCTGGATTCCGCCGCCAGCGACCGCAAGATCGCGGACTGGACCGGCGCCTGGACGGCGATGGAGTTCCTGACCGGCCTGGACTTCCTGGATGAGATCGCGTTCCACGCCGAGTACGGGACGATGATCAACTCCGGAGAGCTGAGCGGCACGCCCGGCGACGAGGCGGTGAGCCGCACGATCGCCTGGCTGGAGGAGCGCGGCATCGGCCACGCCGAGACAACCTACCGGCTGCGCGACTGGCTGATCAGCCGCCAGCGCTACTGGGGCACGCCGATCCCGATCATCTACTGCGACAAGTGCGGCATCGTCCCGGTGCCGGAGGAAGACCTGCCGGTCGTGCTGCCGGAGGACGCCCAGTTCAAGCCGACCGGCGAGTCTCCGCTGCGCACCCATCCGGACTTCCTGCATGTCGAGTGCCCGAGCTGTGGCGGCGATGCGCGACGCGAGATCGACACGATGGACACCTTCGTCGACTCGTCGTGGTACCAGTATCGCTACCTGAGCCCGCATCTGGACACGGCGCCGTTCGACCCTGACCTGTCCGAGCGCTGGATGCCGGTCGACCAGTACACCGGCGGCCGCGAGCACGCCGTCCTGCACCTGATGTACACGCGCTTCTGGACCAAGGCGATGCGCGACATCGGTCTGGTGCGCATCAACGAGCCCTTCAAGCGGCTGGTCAACCAGGGCTTCGTGCTGGGCGAGGACAGCGAGAAGATGTCCAAGAGCCGCGGCAACGTCGTCGATCCGGACGACCTGGTCGAGTCGCTGGGCGCCGACACGGTGCGCTTGTTCCTGATGTTCATGCGCCCCTGGGACTCGACCGGCCCGTGGGACAGCCAGGGCATCACCGGCGTGCGCCGCTTCCTGGACCGCGTCTGGGCATGCGTCGTCGAGCCGCTGGACAACCCGCCGGCGGGCGAAGCCGACGCGGACGCGATCCGCAACCTGCAGCGGCTGACACACAAGACGCTGCGCGAGGTGACCAAGGACATCGAAGTCTTCAGCTGGAACACGATGGTCGCCCAGCTGATGGAGTTCGTCAA
>DATGQR010000610.1:0-4721 GCA_035304105.1 Thermomicrobiales bacterium
CGGAAAACGTACAGGGTGATGGATAGTCGCACTCCGCCTCGGGGCGGAGTGAGGATTGAAACCAGAAGAACCCGCCGCTCTTGAACTGGCCCAGGTTGTCGCACTCCGCCTCGGGGCGGAGTGAGGATTGAAACAACGCGAGACTGGCTCGCCGGACGGCTACATGGTGCCGCGTCGCACTCCGCCTCGGGGCGGAGTGAGGATTGAAACGTCCAATATGTCACGGTCCAAGCGCCGCCGGTTAGAGTCGCACTCCGCCTCGGGGCGGAGTGAGGATTGAAACACATCGAGCAGGGTCCGCAGCACCTGCCAGCCAGCCACGCGGTCGCACTCCGCCTCGGGGCGGAGTGAGGATTGAAACCTCACGAGCACACTCATCGCCTTGCCCCAGCCGGAGTCGTGTCGCACTCCGCCTCGGGGCGGAGTGAGGATTGAAACGAGCACAGCGTGCCGGCGCTGGCGGCGCTGATGGCGACGCCGCACTCCGCCTCGGGACGGAGTGAGGATTGAAACGGGATCCCGCTGGAGCGCGTCGTGCCGTACGGCCACTGTCGCACTCCGCCTCGGGGCGGAGTGAGGATTGGAGCTACCCCGCCCAGTAGCCGTTGACGAAGAGGTGGGTGGTGAAGGCGAGGGTGAGGATGAGGGCGAAGGAGAGGATGGCGCGGGCGACTTCGCTGCGGATGTGGCCCAGGATCAGGAAGGCCGGGAACAGCACCGCCACGTAACGGTTGGCGCTCTGGGGGCTGCCGGAGAGCGCCGGAATCAGCGTGAACGCCAGCACCAGCGCGCCGTAGGTCGGGCGGTAGCGGCGCCAGAGGACCACCCCGGCCGCCAGGAACAACCAGAGCAGCGTGGTGTCGAAGAGCAGGAAGGCGCCGTTGAGCGGCGCGGTGTTGGCCGGGTAATAGCGCAGCGGCCCCTCGTCGCCGGCCAGGTACTGCAGGCCCATCAGCAGCACCGGACTGAACGGCTCGCGGTGCCAGTGCTCCTCGGTGTCGAAGAACACCCGGAAGCTGCCGAACGCGGCCTGGAGATAGGCGAAGTAGGCGAGCGCCCCCAGCGGCGCGGCGAGGATCCACGCCCCGGGCATGAGGTCACGCAGCGACCGGCCGCGCTGGGCTAGCAGCTCGACGGCCAGCGGCACGATCAAGAGGATGCCGACCAGCTTGGTGGCGCTGCCGAAGATCCCGAACAACGCCGCCCAGACCCACTGGCCCCGGCGAGCGTGGTAGATCGCCCCGGCCGCGGCGAACAGCAGCAGCGCCTCGTTGTAGACCGCCGAGAGAAAAAAGGCGCCCGGGAAGATCAGCAGGAAGTAGCTCGTGCGCCAGGCGACGCGCTCGCCATACTCGGCCGCCGCCAGCCGGTAGATGTAGATCAACGCCCCGGCCAGCGACAGGTGCACCACCACCAGCGCCGCCAGCACGTTGCTGCCCGGCAACAGGGCATCGAAGAACCGGATCAGCAGCGGGAAGAGCGGGAAGAAGGCCACCGACGAGGCGTAGTCCGGGTGGTAGCTGTAGCCGTTGCTGGCGATATCCAGGTAAAAGCCGGAGTCCCAGCGCACTGAGTAGCGGAACAGCCACATCACGTCGATCTCGGGCGGCCACTGGGTGACGATCGGCAGCTGCCCCCAGCCCAGCGAGGCCAGCAGGATCCCGACGCGCCAGATCAAAAGCAGCCCGGCCAGCCGCGCCAGCGTCTGCACCGAGACGCGCGAGGCAATCGTCGGCCGCGCCCGGCCGGCGATGCGCTCGACCAGCGTGCCGGGGCGCGGCAGCGGCCAGTCCAGCGCCGGGGCCTGCACCGCTCTCAATCGATATTCGCGCTGGTCTCCGATCGAAGCCAATCTGCCGACCTTTGACTAGAAGTCCAAGATTCTCTCGTACGTACGCTTGCGCGCGAGCCAAGTCTAACTCAGGACCAGTGGCCATTGGCAAGCGCCGCGGCGCTCCATAGAATCCGGCTCAAGCGGCGCTCCAACATGGAAGCGACGAGTGGACGACTGTGCGCGGAGCCTCGATCATCTCACTGTGCCTGCTGCTCCTCGGAAGCTTGGTTTCCGGCTGCGCGCCGTTCGGCAACGCCAGCCAGGCCAGCGAGGCAACGCGCCCGCCCACCGCCACCAGCGCGCCCAGCGCCACGCCGCCCAATACGCCGACGCCCGCGCCGGCTTCCGTGACGCCCACGCCGACCCCGCCCGGCCCGGCCCCGACGGCCACGCCAACCGTCGCGCCGGAACCGGAGCCCGAGCCGACGATGCCCAGCATCTGGGACCGCGCGAAGAAGATCCTCGGCATGGCGCCGGTCAAGCCCGCCAACGTCAACCTCTTCATGACCGACTACCTGGAGCAGCCCGTCTACCCCGAGGCCTACCCCAAAGCCGAGCCGATGGAGCCGGCAACCGGCGTCGAGCGCGCGTCGGAGGAGATTCGCGCCGAGCTGGAGGCGTTCGTCACGAAGGCGCTGGGGGAGGACGACCCACGCGCTGGCGAGACGCTGGCGCTCTTCGACGATCCGCGGGTCATCGAGCGGGTGCCCGACGCGCAACTGCGGGCCGCCTTCGCGCTGCTCAACATCACGATCGCCGCGCCGCTGATCGATGAGTATCTCGACAGCGGCATCCACGCCGGCACGCTGGACTGGCGCGAGACCGGCTGGGCCTTCACCGAGGCCGCCGTCACCGGCGAGGACGGCAAGCGCTACACCAGCATGAGCGAGCGCTACCGCTACGAGCACTTCGCCCACGTCGCGCCGAGCATCGTCCACGCCCTGCTGCACCATGACGACCGCTTCTCCTACCCGGAGGACGTCATCGTGCTGGCCGTGGCGTCGGTAACCTACATGCAGTTCCTGGTGATCGAGCCGGAACTGGCCCACCATGGCACGGAGTTGAGCCGCTTCAACAACACCTTCGCGATGGCCCTGCTCAACTCGCACCACCCCGGCTCGGCGGATATCACGCTGGTCGTGCGCGGCGGGACGAGCGTGCTGCCCGGCAGCCCGGTAGACGCGCCAGACTTCTGGTCACTGATCGCGAGGGACCAGGGCAGCTCGCCGATGTCGCCGGGCGCCCGCGCGACGCTGGAGAACATGCTGATGCCCGGCACGCCGATCCCGTCCGACCTCGCCTTCGGCCAGGCGGCCGTTGACCTGATCGACGGCAATATCGATTCGAGCGTGCTGGGGCCGGTCGAGCGGCTGCGCGTGTCGGTGCTGCTGACGATGATCACATCGGCCGAGATCGCAGTCCTGCTCGACATGCCGGAGGACGAGGTGATCGACCTGTACGGCCTGCAGGAGGTCGAGGCGGTCCTGGCAGCCCGGCGCTAGGCCCGGCCGAGCAGCTCGCGGACTTCCTGGTCGCTGGTCGGCGAGAAGTCGTCGTACCAGATGCCGACGGCGTGGAACGGGCTGGGCTGGACCGGGCAGACGAAGTCATCCACCTGGGAGGCGATCAGCTCGGCGATCTCCGGGGCGGCCACCGGCACGGCGACGACGATCTTGGCCGGCTGGAACTGGCGCAGCGCGGCCACAGCGGCCCGCATCGTCGCGCCGGTCGCCAGGCCGTCGTCGACTAGCACGACGATCTTGTCCTTCAGCTCCGGCCAGGGGCGGTCCCCGCGGTACAGCTCCTCGCGCCGGCGCAGCTCCTCGCTCTCCCGGGCGTAGACCTCCTCGATCTGCTGCTGGGTGACGCCCGAGTACTGCACGACGTCGCGGTTGAAGACGCGCGCGCCACCCCGGGCGATCGCGCCCATCGCCAGCTCCGGCTGATCGGGCACGCCCAGCTTGCGGACGACGAAGACGTCGAGCTGGGCGCCGAGGATACGCGCCAGCTCGTAACCGACCGGCACGCCCCCACGCGGCAGCGCCAGAACGACGACGTCATCGCGGCCGCCGTAGCGCTCGCGCAGCGCCTCGCCCAGGACCCTGCCCGCCTCGGCGCGATCCCGGAAGCGGCGTCCTTGCTTGGAGAATGCTCTGAAGACGGCTCTGCTCCTTCCGGCACGGGGCTCACGCGCGGCGAAATTTGAAGGCCTATTGTAGCCAACGCGTCGACGGCCCGGGCGAGAGACCGCTGGCATATCATTCGGACGACGCCACAGCCTGTGTTTCGACGGGAGTGCCCAGCAGGGTGACCAACAAGCTCATCTTTGTCGGTGACACAGGGTTCTTGCTCCAGCGCGAACCCGATATCGTGCTCGCCCCGGATATCTCCGTCCTACGGAGTGAGCGCTTGCCGGCGGATTCTCCACGGCAGCGCTTTTCGAGCATCGTTCCAGATCTCGCCGTTGCCGCTGCGCGAGCTGGTCGGCGAGTAGCGCCTCTCTGCCCCGCGCACTGACCGCCTGCAAGAATCACAACTGCTGGTGATCGTAGGGGGGCGGATACTGAACAGCCGGACTACCTCAACGCAATGAGGTCCAGGTAGCGGCCCCGGGCCGGGGCGATGCAGGCGATGGCGAGGTTACGGAGCAGGGCCGGCGGCGACGTTGAGGTAACCCATCTCGTACTGGTCAGCAAGCGATGAATCCGCATCGGGCTGGCGGAAGATGAGACGGGCGCTCCATGAGCCGGGATTGCTGAAGGAGATCAACCCTTCGTAGATGCCATGACCGGTTGCTTCGAGATCGCCGATGCTGGAGCCGGGTCCGGTGACGGCGATGCGCATCTCCTCGGGCAGGCCGCCGGCGAGAGTGATGGAGGCGGGCAGC
>DATGQR010000611.1:0-2408 GCA_035304105.1 Thermomicrobiales bacterium
CCGAAGGAGGGGGCGAGTAGAGGGTATGAAGATCCTGATATCGGCAGACATGGAAGGCACCTGCGGGGTCGTCAACTGGGTGCAGGTGACCCCGCCGGAGTTGGGCCGGGGAGACCGCCCGGTTTCCACGACTGAATACGAGCGCGCCCGGCTGCGGATGACCAGGGAGGTCAACGCCGCCATCGAGGGGGCCATCGCCGGCGGGGCGACTGAGGTCATCGTCAACGACTCGCACGACGGCATGCGGAACATCGTCGTCGATGAGCTGCACCCGGACGCCCGCTACATCTCCGGCTTCGACAAGGAACTCCTGATGGTCCACGGCGTCGACGAGGACGGAGTCGACGCCGTCTTCTTCACTGGCTACCACGCCCGGGCTGGCACGCCCGACGGCCCGCTGGCCCACAGCTTCACCGGCTGGGTCCACGACATCCGCGTCAACGGCACCTCGATGGGCGAGTACGGCATCAACGCGCTGATCGCCGGGCATTTCGGCGTGCCGGTCGCACTGGTCACCGGCGACAACCGCGCCGTCGAGCAGACCCGTGAGCTGCTCGGCGAGCAGGTCATCGGCGTGGCCGTCAAGCGCGGCTATACGGTCACGGCGGCGCTCAACTACCACCCCGAGCGCGCCCAGCGCATGATCCGCGAGGGCGCCGAGCAGGCCGTTCGCAACCTCGATGCGCTACGGCCCTACACGTTGCCGGAGGGCGCCGTCGTCGAGTTCGACCTGGACCATCAGTCGCGCGTCGAGCAGGTCCTGAAGCTGCCGGGCGTCGAGCGCACCGGCTGGCGCTCGTTCCAGTTCCAGCCGGCCAATGGCCTGGAGCTGGCCCGTTACGTGCGCGCGCTGATCACCGCCGCGGCCAACCCGCCGGCCTAGCTACGAGGGAAGAGGACGAGCCGAATGAAGATCCTGATCTCAGCCGATATGGAAGGCACCTGCGGCGTCTCGTCGTGGGTGCACGTCACGCCGCCTGAGCTGGCCGGCTCCGGCCCCGCGTCGACGGCGGAGTACGAGCGCGCCCGGCTACGGATGACCCACGAAGTCAATGCCGCGATTGAGGGCGCGCTGGCCGGCGGTGCGACCGAGGTGATCGTCAACGACGCCCACGACGGCATGCGCAACCTGATCCCCGAGGAGCTGCACCCGGAAGCGCAATTCGTGGCCGGCAGCGACAAGCCGCTGGTTATGGTGCAGGGCGTCGAGGACGGCGTCGACGCCGTTTTCTTCACCGGCTATCACGCCCGAGCCGGCACACCGGATGGGCCGCTGGCCCACACCTGGTCGCTGTGGTTGCAGGATGTCCGTGTCAACGGCGTCTCGACGGGCGAGTACGGCATCAATGCCATCACCGCCGGGCATTTCGGCGTGCCGGTCGCCCTGGTCACCGGCGACAATCGCGCAGTCGAGCAGACGCGGGAACTGCTCGGCCAGCAGGTCGAGGGAGCGATCGTCAAGCACGGCTATTCGGTGACCTCGGCGGTCCACCTGCAGCCAGAGGAGGCTCGCCGGGTGATCCGCGAGGCGGCCGAGCGGGCCGTCCGCAACATCGACGCGATGCGGCCCTACGTCCTGCCCGAGGGCGCCATCGTCGAACTGGACTTCGACCACCAGATCCGCGCCAGCCATGCCGCCGAGATCCCCGGCGTCGAGTTGGTCGGCTGGCGCACGGTACGCTTCATGCCAAAGGACGGGCTCGATTTCCACCGCTGGTTCCGCTCGGCCTGTCGGGCCGCCGGCGTCATGTGAGGCGCCCATGAAGATCCTGATCTCCGCCGACATGGAAGGTACTGCCGGCGTCTCCAGCTGGGTCCAGGTGACACCGGCCGAGGGCCGCTCGGCGCGACCCACGTCAAGCGCCGAGTACGAGCGCGCCCGGCTGCGCATGACGCGCGAGGTCAACGCCGCTATCGAGGGCGCGTTCGACGGCGGCGCGACTGATGTGATCGTGACCGACGCGCATGGCGGCAAGCGCAACCTGGTTCCCGACGAGCTGGACCGCCGCGCCCGCTTCGTGACCGGCACCGACAACGAGCTGGGCATGATGCAGGCCATCGACGAGGAGGGCATTCGGGCTGTGTTCTTCACCGGCTACCACGCGAAGGCCGGCACGCCCGGCGGGCCGCTGGCACACACCTCGACCGGCTGGGTCCACGACGTGCGCGTCGATGGCATCTCGATGGGCGAGTACGGCATGAACGCGATCATCGCCGGGCACTTCGGCGTGCCAGTCGCGCTGGTTACGGGGGATGACATGGCCGTGGCCCAGACGCGCCAGCTGCTCGGCGAGCAGGTGGTGGGCGTCGTCACCAAGCGCGGCTACTCACTCAGCTCGGCGCAACACGTCTCGCCCGAGCGGGCACGCAATTTGATCCGCCAGGGGGCCAGCGAGGCGCTGCGGAAG